>NZ_JABRWH010000001.1:1687500-1945000 GCF_013248975.1 Neobacillus endophyticus | reverse complement strand
TATAATCGGCTTCATATTTTCATAGCCAATCGCAAAGTTTTTTGCTTGAACTTTTCTTAAATAGGTGTGTTGCATACCTGCTGGCTTAAAAATATGTTCATTATAGTAGTTCCCATAACTTTGCCCGGACACCTTTTCCACAATATATGCAAGTATCATATAACCAGTATTGGAATATTTGTATTGTGATCCTGGTTCAAATAATAGTGTTTGTTTTTTCATTAGATCAATGAAGGCAGATAGTGTAATCGGTTTTGTTGTATCCGTTAATTTTGCATGATCCTTTACACCTGAGCTATGAGTCAATAACGAATGAATCGTGACTTTATCACCGTTAGGAAAACCGGGAATATATTTTGAAACCGGGTCTGTTGTTCTCAGTTTCCCCTGTTCCTCAAGCTGAAGGATAGAAACAGCTGTAAACGATTTCGTTAAAGAAGCAATCTTGAATTCAGCGTCTGCCCCATTAGAGATTCCCGCCTCTTTATTAGCATAGCCATATCCTTTTTCAAAGATGGTTTTCCCATCCTTAGCCACCAGGACAACCCCGTTAAAATGATCACTTAGCGCTTTCTGATCCATGAAGGTTTCTAATCGCTGCTCCAAATTCCCTTTCAATGAGGAATGACCAGTACTAGCCAGCGCTATTGTAGTAGTTGTAACGACTAGTATAAACCCAATAAAAGAAAATAATATCTTGGTCCATCTTTTTTTTCGCAAAAAGCTGCTCCTCCTTTCATATATCGAGCACGTTCTGACTCATTATATTACTTCGCTAGAATTAACAAAAGTATTGCCTATTCCCAAAAAATTTAACACAAAAACCGGCCTCACAATAAGGCCGGTTCTCTTCATTCTTATTTTGTAATCTTGATGATTCCTTCTTCTTTCAAATCAACAAGACCTTGTTTTTCAATTACTATTTTTTCGCCTTCCGCCAAGTTTGTGAAGACGACTGGTGTAATCGTTGATTTTGCATGTTCTTTAATATAGTTGATATCAAACTTCAATAAAGGCTGGCCTACTTCAACAATGGCGTTTTCAGATACCAATGTTTCAAAACCTTGACCTTTTAGGTTTACCGTATCAAGTCCAACGTGGATCAAGACTTCTAGTCCGCCATCTGACAAGATTCCAATAGCATGTTTTGTTGGGAATAAATTAACAATTTTACCGTTAACTGGAGATGCGACCATTCCCTCAGAAGGAACAATCGCAAAACCGTCACCCATCATTTTTTCAGCAAATACTGGATCTGGAACTTCAGTGATCGGCTTAATTTCTCCTTTGATAGGAGCAGCAAAAGGTTCTTCTATTCTTTTACGTTCCGTTTGCAACGCTTCAGGATTTACTTCTTCAATCTGCTGCTGTACACCTTTATCCAGATTGCTCACGGCAGTTTTACCCGGACGTCTCCCATCCATAATATCTTTCATTTGACCTTTAATGGTTTCAGAACGCGGTCCAAAAATCGCTTGAATGTTGTTTCCTACTTCAAGAACACCAGCAGCACCAAGACGCTTTAATTCACCCTTGTCTACTTGCTTAATGTCATTAACAGATACACGAAGACGAGTAATACATGCATCTAAGTGAGCAATGTTTTGTTTACCGCCCATTGCATCTAAAATGTTAGCAGCTAAGTCTCCAGAGTTCGCTCTACCAGTTGGCGCTTCATTTTCTTCTTCTTCTAGCTCACGACCTGGTGTTTTCAAATCAAACTTGCGGATCGCAAAACGGAAACCAAAGTAGTAAACGACTGCAAACACAGCACCTACCGGAATAACGCGCCAAGCATTTGTTTGCGGGTTGATTAAACCGAATAATGTGTAGTCGATTAAACCACCAGAGAATGTCATACCGATTTTTACATTCAAAATATGCATGATCATGAAGGATAACCCAGCAAATACAGCATGGATAGCAAATAATACTGGTGCAACGAATAAAAATGAGAATTCAATTGGTTCTGTAATACCAGTTAAGAAAGAAGTTAAACCAGCAGAGAACATAAGACCGCCGACAATTGCTTTCTTTTCAGGTCTTGCTTCATGATATATCGCTAATGCAGCCGCAGGAAGACCAAACATCATGAATGGATATTTACCAGTTGTAAATGTACCTGCAGTTAAATGTTTTACGTTATCTTTAATTTGCGCCATGAAAATAACTTGGTCGCCGTGTACCACTTGTCCAGCTTTTGTTGTGTAACTGCCAAATTGGTACCAGAATGGTGCATACCAGATATGGTGCAAACCAAATGGAATAAGTGAACGTTCAACTAAACCGAAAATAAATGCAGAAAGAGTTAAGTTTGCATCCACCATGTGTGTAGAGAAATAGTTTAAACCATGTTGAACCGGAGGCCAAACTACAATCATAACTAATCCTAAAATAATCGCACTTGCAGCTGTTACAATTGGAACAAAACGCTTACCAGCAAAGAATCCTAAATAAGATGGCAATTCAATTTCAAAGAATCGATTATACAAGGATGCAGCCATGATACCAACGATGATACCGCCAAATACCCCAGTAATCAACGTTGGAATTCCCAAAACTTGAGCGTAACTATTTGGATCTCTCGCTATATCTTTAGCATCAATCCCAAGTACAGTTCCCATCGTGATGTTCATAATCAAGAAACCGACAATCGCCGCCAGACCAGCAACACCTTCACCGCCAGCTAAACCAACGGCAACCCCGACAGCAAAGAGCAACGGAAGATTTCCGAAAACAACGTTACCTGCGCCCGCCATAACATTGGCAACCAACGATACTCCATGGTTATTAAGGAATGGCGCCAAATCTAACAAAGTCGGATTTGTTAAAGCAGTACCAAAAGCCAAAAGAATACCGGCAGCCGGCAAAATGGCAACAGGAAGCATAAGCGCTTTACCAACTTTTTGCAAAACGCCAAAAGCTTTTTTAAACATAATCTAACCTCCTACATAATTTATATTTCCAACTCAGCTCACCTAAAGTCGTTACAGTCACATCAAAAGAACGCAAAAAAGCATGAGCAAAAAGTAAATTGAATGAAGGTATGGGAATAGAATGCCCCTTAACCTTCATTTCAATTAATCTTTTCACTCATGCCTGATCGAATCAGTAACACGTAAAAATAATGGCTATTTAAATTTATTTTGCAAACGCTGTAAATGTAATGTTAAATAAACAGCCTCCGCATCGAAGACTTTCATTTTCAATGTTTGCTGCATCACTTTAATAAGCTTCCATGAAAGATTGTAGCACAGAGGATATTCTTCTTTCAATAGGGATGTTATCTTTTCTGGTTCTGAAACTGTTTCTCCGTTAGTCACTCTCTCTATTGCATAACGGAGATGCCTAACAAGCCGTTTATAATCAATACTTTCCTTGTCAATTTCAATTTCAAATTGATCTTCAACCATTTCCACCAGGTCACTGACCAACTGTGAATGCTGGTTTACTTCTGACAACGTTCTATTGGTAATACCGCTATGAACATGGAGGGCAATAAACCCAATCTCCCCTTCTGGCAAGGCAATTCCTGTTTTTTCTTTAAGCAGGGCGACAACCTCTGTTGCAATTTCATATTCAAACCGATATAGTGCTCTAGTTTCCACCAAAAGCGGATTATTAAAATCCACTCCTTGGGACACTCTTGTTAGCGCAAACATTAAATGGTCCGTTAATGCCACGTGAATATGTTCATTTAGCTCATTATTGATCCGTTTCTTAATGTGTTCAATGGCTGAAATAATCGCCTCGTGGTATTCACTATTGATAAATGGCAGCAGCTGAATATAGTTTTGCTGTTCTCGCTCATTTTTTAATACAAAGAGCTTTTCCACTTTTTCGGTATCAATATACTCTCCCTGTTTCCGGTTAAAACCGATACCCTTCCCAATTAAAACCACTTCTTGGTATGAGGGGTGTTCCGCGATTAAAACATTATTGTTTAACACTTTTTCAATTAAAAAATTTGCCATACCGTTTTTGCCTCACCTCATTTCGCCCAAACTTATCGTTAGTATTTTCATGTTATCTGACAGAAAACAGGAAGTCAACGACGAAAATCGACATCTTTTCATAATCAGCTTTCCTTACTTTAAGCAAAAGCCTTTCATCCCCTTAGAAAAGTCAGTTAGAAAGTGTTTATTATGAATATTTCGTAACTTTATTTACGCACAAAAAGACCGCCAGCTTGGCGGCCCATTTTCATTATCTTAAGATTAAATAAACCAAGAAAATCACGAAGAAGAAGTACATAATTGGATTGATTTCTTTAATACGGCCTCTCACAATCATAGTGATTGGATAGAAAATAAATCCAACTGCAATACCTGTAGAGATACTGTAAGATAATGGCATCACGATCATGGTTAAGAAAGCAGGTACAGCAATTTCGAATTTATGCCAATCAATCTTCCCTAAAGATGAAACCATCAATACACCGACAATAATCAGTGCTGGTGCCGTTACAGGTGATGTAATAACCGATAATAACGGGAAGAAGAAGAGTGATAAGATAAATAATGCAGCTGTTACAAGCGATGCAAATCCAGTCTTTGCTCCAGAAGCAACCCCTGCAGACGATTCGATATAAGAAGTAGTAGTTGACGTTCCAAGAACCGCCCCGACAATTGTTGCTACAGAGTCTGAAAGTAACGCTCTCCCCGCATTAGGAAGTTTATCATCTTTCATTAAACCAGCCTGGTTCGCAACTGCAACAAGTGTTCCAGCATTATCAAAGAAATCAACAAATAAAAACGTTAAAATAATACCTACCATGCTAGTTGACCAGAATGAGTGGTCACCAAATGATGAAAATACAGCACCGAATGTCGGTTTAATACTCGGAACAGAAGAAACAATATGAGTTGGAACTTTTATTTGACCGATAATCATTCCGATAATGGCCGTGATAATCATTCCAAAAAATACAGCACCTTTAATTCCTCTTGCCATTAAGATCACTGTAACGATAATACCAATAATAGCTAGTAAAGCAGAACCGTGAGTTAGATCACCTAAACCTACGAGTGTAGCATCATTTTTAACAACGATTCCTGCATCCTGAAAACCAATAAAAGTAATAAATAACCCGATACCTGCTCCAACTGCGTGCTTTAGTTCAACAGGAATGGCATTAATGATTTTTTCACGAAGTCCAGTAAGTGTTAAAAGAAAGAAGAAAACACCTGATATTAATACAGCACCAAGTGCATGCTGCCAAGGAATTTTACTTCCTAAAACAACTGTATAGGCGAAGAATGCATTTAGCCCCATCCCTGGCGCTAAAGCAAGCGGGTATTTACCTAGCAGCCCCATGACAATGGATCCGACTGCAGAAGCAATAGCCGTTGCAACAAAGACCGAACCATAATCCATTCTCATTGCATCTGGAAGTCCTTTAACACTCGCAAGAGACAAAGTTAACGGATTGACAACCAAAATGTAGGCCATAGCCAAGAAAGTTGTAAGACCGCCAATGAATTCCTGGCGATAACTTGTTCCAAGCTCCGCAAAACGGAAATAATTTTTCATTACTCTTCCCCCTGAAATCTTTTTATATATGGTTAAACAAAAAACGCTCCGTTATCCACCGGAGCGTTGACATAAGGCATATGTAATTATAAAAAGCCGGAAAAAATCCAACTATTTATAAACCACTTGCCTCGTAGTCAAGCTATTTACGGTAGCTCGGTAGAAACTTCTGGGCCATATCCCCAAGATTATACGACACAATATGACATTTATTAGTACAATAGAATCATATCAAAACCAAAATAAACTGTCAATAAAAAATACGAACGTTTTTTATTTTAATTTAAAAAACATTCGTATTTTTCGTATCTATTCTCTTATTCCCATTCGATCGTTGCTGGCGGCTTACTTGTAATATCATAGACCACACGGTTCACATGCGGTACTTCATTGACAATACGGGTAGAAATCACTTCCAGCACATCCCATGGAATCCTTGCCCAATCTGAAGTCATCCCATCAATCGAAGTAACGGCACGGATGCCGATGGTATAATCATAAGTTCTAGCATCCCCCATAACCCCAACACTGCGGATATCTGGAAGCACGGTGAAGTATTGCCAAATCTCACGATCAAGACCAGCCTTCTTGATTTCTTCTCGGAGAATCCAATCTGATTCACGGACGATTTCCAGTTTATCTTCTGAAATAGCGCCGAGGACGCGAATACCCAGACCAGGACCTGGGAACGGCTGGCGCCACACAATATCATCAGGAATTCCTAGCTCAGTACCCAGTGCCCGAACTTCATCTTTAAATAATGTATTCAACGGTTCAATCAACTTAAACTCCATGTCTTCCGGCAGTCCACCAACATTGTGATGCGATTTAATCGTCTGCGCCGTTGCTGTACCACTTTCAATAATGTCCGTATACAGCGTTCCTTGAGCTAAAAACTCAATGCCTTCCAGCTTGGTCGCTTCATCGTCAAAAACATAAATAAATTCATTACCGATAATTTTCCGTTTTTTCTCCGGATCAGAAACACCCTCAAGCTTTGTTAAAAAGCGGTCCTTCGCATCCACCTTGATAACATTCATGTTGAAGCCTTCCGTGAAAGTCTTCATCACGCTATCGGCTTCATTTTTTCTAAGCAGGCCATGGTCCACAAAAATACATGTCAACTGGTCGCCAATTGCTTTATGAATTAAAACAGCCACAACTGAAGAATCTACTCCGCCACTCAAAGCACAAAGCACTTTTTTGCTGCCGACAGTCTCACGGATCTTCGCAATTTCCATTTCAATAAAGTTTCCCATCGACCAATTACCGCTCGCACCGCAAACATTAAAGACAAAATTCTTCAGTAACTCATTGCCGTAAACCGAATGCCGCACTTCTGGATGAAATTGAACAGCATATAGCTTTCGGTCTTCGTCACTCATAGAAGCAATCGGACAAGAAGGGCTTGTTCCATTTACAGAAAAACCTTCCGGCGCTTCCATTACAAGGTCACCATGGCTCATCCAGACAACCTGTTCATCAGGCAGATCTGCGAAAATAGCTGATGGCTTCTCCACATTCATCGTTGCCTTTCCATATTCACGCTGATTAGCTTTTTCAACTTTTCCGCCAAAATGAACAGTCATTAATTGCATACCGTAGCAAATTCCCAAAATTGGCAGCCCCATATCAAAAATGGCCTCATCACAACGGAAGGAATTTTCATCATACACACTATTCGGACCGCCGGAAAAAATGATCCCCTTCGGATTCATTCGGCGAATTTCTTCTGCTGTAATCGTATGCGGATGAAGCTCGCTATAGACCCCAAACTCACGAATTCTTCTTGTAATCAGCTGATTATATTGACTGCCAAAATCTAATACCACAATCATTTCTTGTTTCTCTGCCAAAACTGCCACCTCATCATATAAAGATATTTTAGTTTTTCCAAAAAACAGCTAAAATTGCCTATCGATTTCCGTTTCTTGTGCACGCTTTTTGCTGCTCGTGCAGGAGTCTCCAGAAAATAAAAAAACTAGAATCCGCCCCCAAAAACAAGGAAGGCAGAATTCTAGTTTTCACGTAAAACAATCGCTGACCAAAATTCTGCCTTCATAGTCAGGCCATGTTACGGCGGCCCGGTAGAGACTCTCGAACCCTATTATCGAGGATATATGAAGGAAACGCTCTATGAATTTACAACATATTGTAACAATAGGTTGTTTTTTTGGTCAAGCTATTGTCCTTTTGATTAAATTTTCCCACAATTCGCAAACCTCTTTCCAGCTGCCCTCAGGAAGGTGCCTCTGATATAAATATTGTTCATAACAACTGGTTAACCTCGTCATTTCTTTTGTGGCAAAGAAGGAATCAATATATTGTGCATAGTTGCGAAGAGTTTGGTTTTCTTTTCGTTTAAGCCCGAACCGCTCAAGCTGGACCAGCAGTTGCCAATAGGCAGTACGGATTGTTTCATCCCTTTTCTTAAAACGATAGAAGGTCAAAAGAACGTACGGATACCACTTACCCCTAATCCGATACAGTATTCCAACAGCCGCTCCTAAAGCTATAACAATTAGTACGACCCTTTGCCAATTGTTTTGTATAAAGAACTGAATCTTTCCCCAAAGTTCCTTAATGTCCCAGCTTTTCGGCTTGCTTTTTACCTCTCCTGCATCCTCCATATTTGGCGGTTGCTTTTGTTTGACAACTGGAACCGCAGCTGTTTGCCGGGTGTTCGTTTTAGTTGCTGGCGTATCGTATTTAATGACCACATCATTCGAAAAACCGATCGTTGGTTCAAACGGAACCCATCCTTCATTTGGAAAAAAGACTTCAACCCAGGAATGGGCATTATTATTCGTAACTTGGAATAAACTTTCCGAGTTATTGCCATTGCTGTATTTATAGATATCTCCTCCTGAAAAACCCTTTACCCAGCGAGCAGGTATACCGATGGTTCTCAACATCACTACCATTGAGGAGGAAAAATTATCACAATAACCGCGTTTCGTTTCAAATAAAAACTGGTCCACATAGTCATCCTTTTTACCAGGAACGGCGACATTTTTCTGATCATATGTGTAGCCATCAGTGCTAAAGTAACTCTCCACTGCTTTTGCTTTATCATACCAACTTGACTTCCCTGCCGTTATTTTTTCCGTCAGCTGCTTGATTCTAGCCGGAAGGCCTTTGGGAAGCTGAGTATATTTTTCGTAAAATACTTGGTTGATCGTCGAAGGCAGTCCGGTTGTTTTTTCTAATTCGCTCTCCTTATATTTTGGAACCTTATATAATACGGAATAACGCAGAATGCCCTTTGTGGAATAAGTAATCTTTTCCTTTGCCGTATCCATTTCAAATGTATGAAGCGTTTGTACAGATGGGGCGACCTCCTGTATTCTTTGAATACCAGCTGGATAGATCATAAAGGAACCTGCGTTGAAATTGTAATTAAAAAAGACCGAAGCAACACGGACGTCGGCTTCCACTGGATCAGGAATCGGATAAACAGGGACAAGGTCTCCTTCTTGAAATGTCACAGATGTTGCACCAGAAGGGATCCACCCTTTTCCGGTGTATTCATCCTTTGTTTCAACCTTCCAATAAGACTTTCCACTTGCCTGATACATAAATACAGGACTATGATCACCGATAAACGGCCCGCCTAAGTGATCATCATTCTCTCCATAGCCAATTCTTTTTGGCCTCAAGCTTCCTCGACCATTGTCCGTGCTCTTATGACCGATAGCCTTTATATAAGGTACTGGATCAGGCCAGATCGGGGCGGCTTTTGGTGCAATCACCCCAACAGACACACTAATTGAAAGCATTACCGCTAAGGGCACGATCCATTTTCGCAAAAAAGAAGCGGGATTACCTGCTTTCCCATCCCTCATCATTCGGTTATATGTGAGCATGCCCATAACAGCAAAACCGGCAATGACCGTTCGTACAACTGCAGCCTTAGCACTATAGGGAGTAAAGGTATCTAAGACCGTAATATAAATGAGTGTCAAAAAGAAAAACAGAAAGATCCTTTGTTTTCTAAGGAGCCAATAATGAAGCAGATACACCATCAGCCACAGCAGAATAAACAGTAAAAAGGTGCGGAATTCATTGGACAAATCCTCCCAATCCCTATCCACAATCATTCCAACGTTGTGAACCACATTGGTAAGAAACGTCTCCATCCAGGAAAGGTGAAATAACCCTTCCTGATAATGGAGACGATTGATAGCTACAAGGATATAACATCCTTTCACCACCCACTGCCAAATCCATTTCATTTTCAAATAAGATAAAGTAAGAGCAAGGATCAAAAACACAATGAATACACCCATATGACTCGTGTCCGTCAGCTTTTCCAGCGGCCTAATCCATTCCCAAAGTAGAAAAAAGCCAAATACGTACAACAAAAACGTCGATAAGTCCCTTTTGATCATCGGGCTCCCACCTCCGAAAAGACTGCAGCAAAGTTGCCTTCCTGGACCATCAACACACGCACGCCGCGGGCATTGGCAGCTGCCATTAGCGCACGTTCCTGAGCCGTCAGCATTTCCATCTGGCTCTTGATAAGAAATAGAGTAACAGAACCCTTGTGGCTGCCAAGAATTCCTGCCTTTTCCACCAGCGGCTTCGTTAATTTAGCAGTGACAAGCATAAAAGAAACAGATTGCTGGGTGAAAAAGCGGTCCGTTTCCAGCACTTTCTCCAGCGGGATCACACTATTGCCTTCGACTTTAGCCAGATGCAGGAATAACTGCTGAAGCTGATGTTCACCGCCTCTAATCGGGAACGACACCCTTTCATTACTGACAGTTAACATACCTATTTGGGCTCCTCTTTTTAACACAGCACGTACTAACGAAGCGGTGAAGGAAACTACCCCTTCAAAGCGTTGATCGGGAACACAATCCATCATGATAAAGACATCATGGGATTTCCGCTGTTCAAATTCCTTTGTCATGATCACATTACGCTTGGCCGTAGCTTTCCAGTTAATCCAAGAAAAACGGTCCCCCGGCTGATAATCCCTTACACCAACTGCCATCGTGGTATCACGCTGCACTCTCTCCCTTGAAGCAGTTAATCCTTGATCATACTGACTTTCAAACGGGCGGTACAGAAATTCAGTAAAAGCCGGGTAGACGACAATTTTCCCCTCAGCTTTTGCAGTTTTCTCTTTTTCAAAAAGACCAAGCGGGTCGCCTGCTTTTAATACCATCGTACGAAAAACATGCTCACCGCGCGGCAGCTCGTCCATCGTGTATTCATAGAAAAATTGCTTTTTCACACTTGGAAACAGGACAATCCGTGCTGCTCCCGAATGTCGGCCATTTTTTATCGTTTCAGGTAAATCGTCCTCCACTATAAGATAAAATAACGGAAACCCTTTTAACCGTTTAAACTGAATAGTGACTGTTAACTTCTCACCGGCATTATAATCTTTTTGGGGCAGTATTCTCGTTATTTCGATTTCACTTAAAGGATAAAAGGATAAAGCGAGGCAATAGATGGAAAACGGCAAAAAGCTGTAAAATAAAAACCAGCTGACGAAGCCTCCTTGGAACATCGCATAGGAAAACGTTAAAAGCAGCAGCAAAAACAAAAGTACAAACTTCCAAGCTCTGCTAACTAAACGGAGTGTCTTTCTCATTTATTTCACAAGCCTCTGAACTGGTACAGGAACTCTCGCGACAATGCTGTATATAATATCCTCAGCTGTAGTCCCTTCAAATTTCGCCTCTGATTTTAAAATAATTCGATGTGAAAGGACAAATGGTGCCAAATATTGAATATCATCTGGCAGCACGAAATTGCGTCCATACATGTAAGCATAGGCTTGGGCTGCTTTCATTAAGGCAATGGAACCGCGGGGGCTAGCGCCTAGATAGATGCTGCCATGGCCCCTTGTCCGATTGACGAGGTCCACAATATAGCGTTTGATGGTCTCATCAACAAATACCTCTTTTACTTCTGCCTTCAGAGCCTGTAAACCATCCAGGTCAATAACTGGATACAATTCCTCTATTGGCGGAACTTTTTGCGCCCGGTTTAACACTTCCATTTCTTCCAGAAGATCTGGATAACCCATTTTCATTTTTAATAAAAAGCGGTCGAGCTGGGCTTCAGGCAGCGGATATGTACCTTCATACTCAATGGGGTTTTGCGTTGCCATTACGAAAAACGGCTTTTTCAGCTTGTGGGTAACACCATCTATAGTTACACTAGCCTCCTCCATCGCCTCGAGGAGCGCAGACTGGGTTTTTGGCGATGTCCTGTTAATTTCATCAGCAAGGACGATATGGCCCATGATCGGACCAGGGCGGAATTGAAATTCCATTTCTTTCGGATTATAAATCGAAACGCCGGTAACATCGGATGGCAGCAGGTCTGGGGTGAATTGAATTCTCCGGAAGTTAGCATTAACCGATTTGGCAAGTGCGCGAACCATCATTGTTTTTCCGACACCAGGGCATCCTCAAGGAGTACATGTCCTTCAGCTAAAAGCGCAACAAGACTTAGCTCCGCGACATTTCTTTTTCCAATCATTACTTTTTCTATATTGGTGAGAATTTGATGGATTGTGGGATTCATTTGTTCTTGGGCCAAGGTGACTCCTCCTAACAGGTTTTAAACATTCTATCCATTTATTCTCCTTTTTCCAGTAAAATTCCTGTAAAAAATAACTAGATTATTTTGCGATCGAAGCATAAACCAATTCTTACCGCCCATTAGAGTAAAAAAAGACCCCTCCAAAAAGCAGTTGACTTTAAAGAGAAGTCTTACCAAATCGATAGATCCTTTCGGTGATTTTATTCTGTCGACACTGCCCCTAGTTTGCTAATCCACCTCACCCGTTTTCCCAGTCTTGGTAATCCGATGGCCGCTCCAGCCAGCCCTTTTTTATTACACTAAATATGACCCTATAATACCTTTAACAAACTTCTTAAAAATGACTTGTTACATCTAAAATATCATTCTACATGTATAGGAAACCAAAAAAAGGGAGATACATATAATGTATCCCCCCTTTTCTGTAGCTCTTCTTATTGAAGGGCTATTTTTCATAATTAGTTTACTTGCTTGTCTAAGCTAGGTGCGAGTAAATTCAGACTTTTATGGGCTTTTCCGAGCTCTTCTTCCCCTTTTGCAAACAAAGCATTTGCCGCTTTAAGTGATGGGTTTGCTTTTTTCAACTCATCTGCTTTCATTTGATAGGATGCTTCATAATCCTTAAGAGCGGATTCAAGATCACCCTTTTGATCTTTCAGTGCTGCAGGGATTTGAACTGCTTTAAGTACAGCCACTACAGAAGCTGCCGATTCACTGGCCTTCAATTTCTCATCTGGCGTTATTTTTGCTCCTGCTTTCGCAATATCCTTCTCATATGTATTAAGGTCAGTATCTTTAGCATTAATGGTATTACCTAGTTCTGTATAGAAATTAACCATTTCGCTCTTTACAGCTGTTTTAGAAGAAGGTGAATCTGCCTTTGCGTTTGCTTCTGTTTGGTCACTTTTACTAGAACATGCAGACAAGCCTAATGTAACTAATAATGCGGCTACTAACAAATGAATCCTTTTCATTACAATTCCTCCTTTTTTTCACAACATCACTTATTTTACAACTTTGCATTATATAAAAAAAGGTATTTATAGGATTTTTTTACATTTTATTAAATTTATAGATTTCCCCCTAAAATCATTCCCACCAATTCCATTAAATTGGGATGGTACCGTGATCTTCCAAGAACTGCTTTACTTTTTCACTATCGGGATATGGTATACTAGATTACAAGCATCCATCAGCCGCTCGAAGCCGATGGGTTGAATTAGGGGGCACGAGTGTGGAGCTTACGTATCTATTATCAGAAGAAGATTACTATCATTTTAATCTGTTTCACCTAAAACATTCGAAGGCCGTAGCTCGGATTCTGACACTTCAAAGGCTTATTGGTCCTGTGATCTTTCTGATTTTTGCTTTTATATTCACTAAGGCAACTAACAACTCCTTATTTGGGGTGGTGGTCACCTTTTTGGTTCTCAGCATCCTTTGGGTCATCTTCTATCCGAAGTATTTCTACGCTACGGTGAAGCGTCGGCTAAAAAAAGCTTTCAGCAGCGGGAAAAATGCTGGTTTAATTGGGAAGCATCATCTGTTGCTGACAGATGACGGTTTGACTGAGTGGACTGGTGTCGGAGAAATGAAGTTCAAATGGTCTGGAATAGAGGAATGCAAAGAGGATTCCGATTACTTCTACCTATATAACAGCGCAGTGAGCGCCTTGATTATTCCCAAGCGAGATCTCCCCAATCCAAAGGAGTTCAGAGCATATTTATTAACAAAAATTTAGCCGGGCCATGAGCCTGGCTTTTTTGTGGTGGCGGGTTCATAATGTGGTATAGGTTTAAATAGATGTTTTATCAATTGCCTTAATGACTATTCAAACGTTTGATTAGTTTTTGTGATGGCAATCGCTATGGAAAACACAATCAAAAATTTGATGTTTATTGTCAATAATTCTTTCCAAAAAAGAGTCTCCCTCATCCTTTTTGTATGGTAAAATATGGATGTTGTTATTGTAAAGGAGGAGAAAGAGATGAATGAACTTATATTTAAGCAGTTTCAATTGACAAGAGAGTACTTCATAAAGATCGTAGGGTCTGTTTCCAATGACCAAACGGATGTGCAGCCAGATGGTTTCAACAACACCATTCATTGGCATACTGGCCACGTTTTGACAGTTACAGAACAAACCATGTTCGGTTTTCCTCGAGTAACAACCCACCTTCCCGAAAACTATATGAAATTGTTCGGGAATGGTACAAAGCCAGCTGATTGGACAGGGAATGTACCTATTATGGATGAGCTTATCGTACAACTAAAAGATCAATTAGCTCGTATTCGCCAAATTCCAGCTGAACAGCTAAACAATACCCTAGAAACACCAATATTGGGATGTAAAACCTCTGGAGAACTAGCGTGTATAACACTCATGCATGAAGCAGCCCATATGGGACAGATTCAGGCAATGAAGCGAATCATTGAACATGCGAGTGTAAAAAACTGAAATTGGCTTAATCGTCTGCCAATAAGATAGTTTCATTTTCTTCGATTTACCCAGAGTTGGGGGCAATTCTGGATATAAAATTGCCCCCTTCAATTAAGTTAGTGCAACTCTTGATTGCTAATTTGGCTATTGGAATTTCCTTACCGAGCTAATCTTCATTATCCTGACAATACCATTTAAACAGAAAAAGTCACCTTTTCAGGTGACTTCCAGACTGTCGACAAATCCGAAGGATTTCGGGTTTAAAATCGACAGTCTTTTTTGTTTGGCCATATTAAACTTGTCTGTTGATTTCCGTTCCAGGCGGCTTCGCTTTCCGCGGGCGGTTCGGGGAGCCTCCTCTGCGCTTTCAGCGCCTGCGGGGTCTCCCCTGTCCCGTACTCCCGCAGGAGTCTTCGCCGCCTTCCACTCCAATCAACAGAGTGTAAAAATCAATAATGTACATTAACACAGCCTTTTGTATAATTTATTTACAGAGAATTAATAGAGGTGGATGGAATGCTTTCGAAAAATACACAGATAAATCGTGACCAAATTGAAATGATTGCCTTAGATCAACTTGTACCTGCTGATCACTTGGTTCGCAAAATAGAAGCCGCAGTAGATTTTTCATTTATCTATTCATTGGTTGAAGATTTGTACTCAACTAAGCGCGGACGTTCAAGTATTGACCCTGTTGTATTAATTAAGATGGCTTTCATTCAATATACCTTCGGTATCCGTTCGATGCGTCAAACGATAAAGGAAATTGAAACAAATATGGCGTATCGCTGGTTTTTAGGATTTGGTTTTTATGATAAAGTACCCCACTTTTCAACTTTTGGTAAAAACTACGAACGTCGTTTTAAGGATACAGACTTATTTGAACAAATTTTCTACCGTATTTTAAAAGAGGCAGCAGATAAAAAGTTAGTTAGTTCGGAACATGTATTCATTGATTCAACTCACGTTAAAGCAAGTGCAAATAAACGCAAATTCGAAAAGAAAGTAGTTCGGAAAGAATCAAAAGCTTATGAAGCACGTCTTCAAGCAGAAATTAATAGTGATCGTGAAGAACATGGGAAAAAGCCCATCCCACCAGATAAATATGAAAAAGAAGAAAACAAAGAAATAAAAGAAAGTACAACAGATTCGGAGAGTGGTTACTATGTAAAAGACGAAAGGACAAAGCAATTTGCTTATTCATTTCATGCAGCCGCAGATAGAAATGGTTTTGTCCTGGGGACTATTGTAACTCCAGGTAACGTTCATGATAGTACAATGTTAGAGCCTCTAGTTGAAAAGGTCATTGAAAAATGTGGGAAACCTAATGCTGTAGCTGCTGATGCCGGATATAAAACACCTGCTATTGCTCAATATTTAATTGAAAATGAAATTCGCCCTGCTTTACCCTATACACGACCACGTACAAAGGAGGGATATTTGAAAAAGCACGATTATGTCTATGATGAGCACTTTGATTGTTACATATGTCCGGAAGGACAAGTTCTGGATTATAGAACGACTACTAAGGAAGGTTATCGACAGTACATCTCTAATCCTGTTATATGTAAGGATTGCCCACTTCTAGCACAATGTACACAAAGTCAAAATCATCAAAAGCTCATTCAACGACATATCTGGGAACCATATCTTGAAGAGGCTGAACATCTTCGTCATACAGAAGAGAATAAAATAATATATGCACGTCGTAAAGAAACAATTGAACGTGTATTCGCGGATGCGAAAGAAAAGCATGGTATGCGATGGACAACCTTAAGAGGTCTTAAAAAATTGTCCATGCAGGCGATGCTTACTTTTGCTGCTATGAATTTAAAGAAGTTGGCTACATGGACTTGGAAAAGTCCAGAAATGGCATAAAAATAGACCCCGCCGGGGTCTACCTTAAGAAAAATCAAACAGAAAAATCCCAATTTTAGAAAAGGGCGCCAGAATCGGAACTTTTGAAATGCCTTTTGTCTACAATCTGAAAGTCACCTTTTCAGGTGACTTCTTTTCATTCATCTACTTAAATGGTAAATCTTTGTGAAAGGCTCGATAATTTCTCAGCAAATTCGGCTTGTGATTTTACAGCATAATTAACTTCCTGAATTGATTGATTCGTAGCCTGAATGTTTTCTAAAATGGCTTCAGAACCAGAAGAAGTTTGTTCGGACACAGCAGATGCACTTTGAATAGAGGCACTTACTTCTGCAATGGCATCTGAAGTTGATTTAGAGTGTTCCGCAATCTCATTGGACATAAGGCTGACAAATTCTGCATCTTTCTCATATTGGTTACCTACATGAACAAAATTCTCATAATCGGAAATAACCCTTGTGTCAATAAACTGCATAACTTCTAAAGAAGTAGATGTCATGTAATCAAAAGCTTTTTCCACTTTCGCAATAACTTCACGAATATTGGAAACAGACGCATTAGATTGTTCTGCTAATTTCCGTACTTCATCGGCTACAACAGCGAAACCACGACCAGCTTCCCCCGCACGCGCCGCTTCAATGGACGCGTTGAGTGATAACAGATTAGTTTGGTCAGCAATGGTTCCAATCGAATTAGCAAGAACATTAATTTCTTTTACCACTCCAGCTTGTTCGATCGCTTCGTATATTTTACTTTGTTTCTCTTCGTAAATTTTTTGCGCTTCATTGGAGGAAATTTCTGCTTGTTGTTTTACTTGTTGAGCACGTGTTTTTATCTCCTGCGCTTTTCCTTCTCCCATTAAGGCACGTTCTGAAAGCTCATGAGCCGTTGATGAAATTTCTTCACTGGAAGTCGTGATTTCTTCGGTAGATGCTGTTAAATCCGCAAACGCCCTCGTCAGTTCCTCTGTCGTTTGACTGACTGAATTCATGTTAGTAGATACTTCCCCCATTGTTGCCGATAACTGTTCTGTGGATGCTGACAATTCTTGTGTTCCATACACCACTTCCCCAATCAGTTCTTTCATATTCGCAACAGATGTATTTAATGCCTCGGTCAATTGTCCAATTTCATCCTTGGAAGCAGGAGGAATCGTTTGTGTTAAATCGCCTTTTCCTAATGCTCTAGCAAAATTTAAGAGTTGATTCATTCTTTTCGAAATACTTCTTGATATCCACAATCCAAGTCCAATGGAGATCAAAAATCCAACAATACTAATACTAAGCAATAACGTTTTAGCGGATTGATAAATTGCATCATTATTGGATTTAAACGTTTCAGTGTCCTTGTTTAGTCCATCAATCACTCCGTTAATATTACCGATTAAAGTATCTCGTTTCGTTACATAATCTCCATCGTTCAAAGCAATGGCCTTATCATAATCCCCTGTTTTAATATACTCAATTAATTGGTCTCGAACCTTTTGATAATCCGCTAGGTTCGATTTGAATTCTTGATATCTAATTTTTTGATCTTTCGATAAAGGAATTTTCTCATAATTAGCAAGGGTACTACTAGTTTCTGACTTCATTTTGTCAACATCTGATACAATTTGAAAAACACTTGGAGCATTATCTTTGTTGATCAAATCATTGATGTCCGCTTTTGTTTCCGATAGTAAGAAGCGAGTTTGCGACATATCTTGTATGGCTTCAAGGTTGTTATCGGCAATATTTTTCCCATTTTCATTAATTTGGGATATGTCATTGAAACCGATTAAACCTAATCCTCCAAGCAGCAGGGAAGAAACCATAAACCCTCCTATTAACTTGTGAGAAATTTTCAAACTCAGTACTCGTTTCATATGTATTCCTCCTGTTGATCATCACGATTGTGGGTTCCTCATTTTTGCTGAGTCGTCGTTTATTTTATATATTTATAATACTTTTGGGCGTTTTGGGTTATGGTTAGAACACCAGATAGTATTCTATTGATAATAGTTTTTATATGAAAAATCAGTTAATTCTAAACACTATAAGTTCCGTCTAAATCTTTTTCGATTCTAAAGCAACATACACCGCGCTTCTAACATTACTGATTTTTACTCAAAAAAACCCAGTTCCTACACTCAACCGGCAACGGCTTCATTTCCTTGAGAGAAAAATTTTGAGTATAGTAGCATAAAGATATAAAATAAAAACCCTATGGCGAGCATAGGGTATTAAATACAGGCCATTCGGTAGCTGGCTGACATATCGACATATTTTGCCGATTTAGTCCCTATAGCTTTGCGTCACCAGATTTCTCTAGTTTTGCCACTTTCGTGAGATTATTAAATTCTATATATAGGATAAAATACTCAGTTGATTTTTACAATAGTTTTCCTAATAAAATCCTATTGTCTATTTTTTCTACTAATCAGGAGTAATGTACTATGACTATCAAGCTAGGGAAAAGACAGCATGGTACTGTATCCATGATAAGAAATCATCCCATTGAATAATAGTTCTCAAATCATATACAGCCTCCCCGTGTGCCCATTAGGAAAACCAATTTGTTCTTCAAGCCAATCTACTCGTTAATTAAATACATTTGAATCGTCCAAATTCTTTTCCGAAAACTAAAGATTTCATATTCTAATTTTTTCATAACTTACTTTATCCTAAAACACAAAAAAGCACTCGTTGTCTTTAGTCGACAATCAAGTGCTTTAAATTCGTCTGTTTTTAAGTAACATTAGTTTTCCCAACATTATAGTTTTTTTATTAATTTTAAAACTTCAATCTCATCTTGATTTATTATTTTCTCATAGTAGTATTTTTCGGTTCGATCGAATCCATTTTGCTTTGCAAGTTCCGCATTAATAGTCCCAAGTCTAAATTGTGAACCTGCTTTATTTCTTCACCCTCTCTTCTATAGCTACTTTTCTCTAGCTTGTTTCTCTTTTTCTAGAATTTCCATTCTAACCTTAACAAGAATCACTCCATCTAGAATGTCTTTTACAATCAGCCCTACTATAAGCCACCTTAAATGAATTCGAAGATTTTTCAAGACCAACAAAATTATCTTTGTAACGACGGTTGCTAAATACTACAAGCCCTACTACCTGTCAACTTGCCAGTTTTTCTACTTCTTAGTGGTACGAGCGCAGAAGTATCTTTTATTAAGCCGTGTATGTAACAGTTGCGAAACCTACGAGAAAACGAAGATAACAAAAAACAGGGCAATACGGTGCTATCTGACCATAATCGCCCTGTTCAATGTAACGGAATTGCGTTATTTAGGGTAAAATATTCAAGCATCTTTTCGTGTACATACAAAATGCCGAAATCTCTATACGAGCATTACTTAGTATTGGAAAATGTATGTGATTTTAGCACTGGTAGCCCAGACCTTAATAAAGTCCTCATGATGACATCTGTGTCTACGTTATCGATATAGACCAATTACAACGGCTCTATCTTTAATCCAACGCCACCTTATAACAAGTTAATTTATTTTGCGTATTTTTCTACTTTTTTATAAAAATATTCACATGCCTTATCTTCATCATCAAATATTTTTAATCCTGATTTGTTTCCTCTTTCGCTATAATACACTTCCCAATTATCTCCATCTTTAGTTATACAATACTGTTCATTTGGAAGCCCCCCTTTTAATATTGAATAAATATCCTTAGGCATATTAATTTCTTGTAACTTTTGCTCTAGTTCTTTTATTTTCATTATGGTGTAATCCTCCTTAGTATTCCTTCCTCTAATAAATTTTCTACAGTATCAGTCAATACATATTGAACTCCGCCTCCAACTTCATCAAACCATGGTGCTATCTCCCCTCCTGTAAGCGTCAAGTAAAATTGAACACTTTTTGCTCATTATTTTTGAACAGTTTTTTCTCCAAAAATGGAAGTTCTATGTTTCATTCTGTAACTATCGCCGTTTAGATGAACAATCTCAGAACGGTGTGCAATTCTGTCTAAAATTGCCGTGGTGATGGCTGGATCACCTATCAAGTCTCCCCAATCACTTGGCCCTTTATTGGATGTAAGAATGATAGATGCACTGTTGTAAAGCTCGTTAATCAAGTGAAAAAAAAGATTAGCCTCTTTTGAATCCATTGCCATAAACATTAAATCGTCGATGACAACCAAATTTGCTTCTCTAATCCTCTTGAGTCGTGCCTGAGATCTTCTTGTTATTTCCTCAGTCTTTAATGTGTGAATCAGTTCTCCCATTGAGATAAATGCAACTTTATAGCCCTTGTATATTGCTTCCAATCCTAAACCTATAGCTAGATGTGTTTTGCCAACTCCTGGGGGACCAAGGAGGATGAGATTGAACATCTGATCAAGCCAGTTCAGCTCGCTCAATTGTGTAAATTGCTTTCTGCTAAGCGATTGTTGTTCATTAAGATCAAACTCCTGAAGAGTTTTTTGGAAGGGAAAAGCAGCCCATTTCAGACGCTTTTCCATTTGTTTTTCTTCCCGTCTTTCTTGCTCATGCCCAAGCAATTTCTGAAGAAACTGGCTATAAGACCAATCTTCCGATTCTGCTTGCTGAATGATAGTCGGAACAACTTTAGCTGCCTCCGTCAACGTCAGTGATTTTAACTGATTCTGCATAGTTTCCAAAATCACGTTCATATGACTACTCCTTTAAATAATTCTTCATATTCCTTTGGATCTCTTACTGACGGCTTGGCCAATAAAATTGACTCATCGGCATCATTTAACGACTTTATTGGGTGAACTGCAGGGGACGGAGGCTTTGGATTAGTGTTCAATAAGCGTTGGCGTTTTAGGTATTCAACGACATCGCTGAAGTCATTTGCGCTGTAAAGCTTCTTTTTTATACACTCTTCCATTGCTTGATTCATCAGATCCTCGTCAAGTTCCTCTATCGTTCTTCGAATTAATTGAAGTTGATCCCGGATGTACCTTGGGTACCCATGATAGATATTTTCCAGATAGTCATTTGCCTGATCTGGGTTGTTGAATTTGGCTGCTAAATGAGAAATGTATTCTGGTATGCCTCGGGACCGGTCACGAGTATGGTTTCGATCCTGAACTAGCTTTCCCTTGCCTGTTTCTAGTCTATGGTCCGCAATTACATTTCTTTCTGCTTTATCGTGTATAACCAGACGCCCATCATCAGTAATTATCAAGTAAACCATCTTGTCTTTTTTATAAGTTCCGAGAGGAACAAAATATCGGTTTGACTGATACAAGATGGTATTGTCCTTTCGGACTGTCCTTGTTATACTCATCTTATTATGAAATGTTTTTTTGTTTGTGATCGGTCTTAAGTGTTGCTTTTCTTCGATGAACACTTCTGCCGGTCTTTTTTTTGTAGTGTTATGGATTTTACCGTTCCCGGTACGATCCAACCATTCCAAACACTGTTCGTTCCATTGGTCAAGGTTATGAAAAACCCGGTGTTTGGCAAAGTTTTTCTTGATGAATTTGACCGTATTTTCAATTTTCCCTTTGCTTTCTGGGTCAGCTTTACGACAAACGCGAAGATTAAGATCTCGTTCTTGCCGATAACCCTGAAACTCAGAAGTCAGGATGAGATCGCCAGAGTTCTCACTTACTACGATGAGAGAATCTTGATCATAAACAAGTTCATTAGGAATTCCTCCAAAGTATTCAAACGCGTTCTCATGGGTTCTGATTACATCCCTAGTGGTAAAGGGGCGATCAAGCCACTCCATATATTTATAACGGGAATTAGAAAGAACGAATGAGATAAAGTACAGTTTGAC
Source organism: Neobacillus endophyticus (assembly GCF_013248975.1). Classification (GTDB taxonomy): domain Bacteria; phylum Bacillota; class Bacilli; order Bacillales; family Cytobacillaceae; genus Neobacillus; species Neobacillus endophyticus. Next base: position 1,922,823 of record NZ_JABRWH010000001.1, on the reverse strand, counting down.
TTCCTTACCATTGGAGGCTTTCTGTTTGGTTTGACCAAAGTCAATCTGAGCCTGTTCCCCCATCGGGGGATCCTGAACAGCCTGATAACTTCTTGTGGGATGGGTCCTCTCAATATGATAAATCTCACGAAGCTCCTTTACATAACCTCTTACTGTACTTTCACCAACCATCAAGCGATTGTCTTTCTCCTTAAGCCAATCGAAAACCTGTGCAGCTGACATGTCTGGGTGGTCCTTAAGCCAAGTTAGAATCAACTCTTTATGTGGGTCAAGCTTCCTACTTCTGGTTCGGATAGAAGCCAACCATTCAGTCATGTCTTCAGGATCTCTTTGCAGATAGGTATAAACTGTATTCCTTGCGATATCTAGTTTCCTCGCAATCTTGCTTATTGAAAATCCTTTTTTCCTAAGCTGATGTATTTCCATATACATGAGCCACTTATCCACCTTTCCTAACCCCCATCATTGTAAAATTCTAGACTATTAAAATAGTTATTTTACAATGATAGGGCATGTATTAAAATAGGGGAACTATTGAAGTTTTCAGTTGGTAACCGGCCCGAGGGCCGGTTACCAACTGAATCCTCCCCCTTATCAAATTGGCAAATAAGTGTTCAATTTTATCTAGCGTTTTCTGACTACTTTAGTCTAGCAGTTACACCTCCCTTGACTTTAATAGGAACAACGACTTCAAATACGTTGTAAGGTCTCAAATCTGTACCTGGTGCAACAGCTCTCATTTCATAAGGAATACCTTCTGGCGAAACAAATGTACCTGTGTCATATCCATATCTATCTATTCTAAATCCAGGTTGTAAAGTTTCTTCAATCGGAGTATTTAAAAACCCATCGTTTTCAGGCCAATTTATTGCACCTGTTTCTTGATCATAGTATTTAGGATTATTAAAAACATGCTTATATTTTAAATACAACTCATCATTTGGAGGGTATTTCCAAAGTGATAGTTTAGCCCTATCCGTTTCAGAAATTACTTCTTTAACATCACCCGTACCCTTAACAGCACCCTCAACACTTTCCCCATGTATCTCATCTATAGAGATCGTGTGAGTATTTCCACTTTGTATATGTACCTTGCCAACATCCTCCCCACTCGCCATCGGTAATGCATATTTTCTTGCGGGGATGATTTCTTCTTCTTTTAAAAGTCGCTTTGTTTCTAGTTTAACTTTTGCATCATTAAAGGACAACACGTTGGCTCTATCACTAACCGCTTCAGAGGTACTCTTTATTCGAGATATTGTTGATGGATCCGTCTTTCTTACCAGTTGAATGACATTAGAGTTTTCTTGCCTGGCTACCTCTTTTACTCCTGTTTCAACCCCGACCTCTGCCATTTTATCGCCAAAGCGAGCGAGCTTTATGGTACCACTAAGCTTTGATAAGCTGCCTAACCCCGGCAATAGGTCTAATCCCCCGAACGCTCCACGTAGTGCTCGTTCACCTGTTCCCAATTTGCGTCCGGAGATCAAGTCTTTCCCGCTCACAGCTGCACCGATATCCAATGCACCGCTCGTTAACCCAATAACACCTAACAATGCTAGACCGACAGGGGGACAAAAGGCGGTAACAAGGGCGCCAACAATTGTGCCTCCTACTAACCGCATTTGTGTTTGAAATTCTTTATGATCCTGCCGATCCCGTATAGATTCATACTGAAAAGCGCTAGTATGGAGAGCCGCTTGTTCGTAATCTTCTAGAAGGAACTTTTGATTGGACTTTACAGCTTCGTACTCAGCCTTCATTTTCTTTGAATAGAAGTTTTCACTATTAAATAAATCATCAATATTAACCTCTGTTTTAGGTACTTCTAGTGAGTGTAACTCTCTATATCCCTCATAGATAATCTTTGTTTCTTTAAACTATCCAACAGAAAATTCATTCACGATCGAGTAAAAAATTATCTATATAATATAAGAACCTTGCAATTAATATTTTGCTAAGTTCTGTATAGGAGCATGAAGGAGCATGTACAAACAAAAGCTTCCTTATATCCGCTTTTGCTACGATTTATATGTGTACATGAGAATGACAAGCTCTTAGTGATACACGAGAAAATTAAATTGTTCATTGGCAAATGAATAAAAAATATGCTTTTTTAACTCCCTAAAAGGGTTAGGTAAAATTTCACCCGAACACTGATTGGTGATATTCCTTTCCCCTTTTATTTTGGGTATACAAAAAGGCCCATTCCCCCTCATCGTTCAAGTGGAATAAGCCTTTGAATGTTTATTATGTGTTGGTTAAGATTTTAGTTTAGAGACTTCCGTATTGTTCAATAATCGCATTATTAGCACAGTACTCATAGAATTTTTTTATCAACTCATGAATATCTTGTTTTCTAACTATTTTTTCTAGCCACTCTTCCGGGATTCCATCCATTTTATAATACATTCCTGCCAATGATCCTGTTACTGAAGCCACGGTGTCCGTATCTCCACCTAAATTTACTGCTTTTAAAACAGCTTCTTTAAACGAAGTTGTGTTTCCTAAACACCAAATCGCCGCTTCCAAAGTATGGACGACATAGCCGTCAGATAAAATTTCTTCTTGTGGGGCTCTAAAAAAACCATCATTAAAAATTCTCTTGTAGTGATTCAACTCTTTTAGATACACATGATCCTCCCCAAAATTTTCATAGAAAAGCTCTTGTATTTCTTTTATTGATTTTTCAAAAGAATTATTGTGATATAGTCTTATTAAAAATTCAATGTAGATAATAGAACCTACTATAGCACGCGGGTGTGCATGAGTAATTTCTGTGTATTGCTTAATTATCTCTGTTTTTTTTACAAAATCAAAATTATTATATAACAGAAATGCCAATGGTGAAATTCTCATTATGGCCCCATTGCCATTATCATACTCGGACTGCCCCCCGCACTTTTCCGGTAAAACTCCTTTTTTAAACCTAGTAATTGCTTCAATTGTTGTTGTACCAATATCAAACATCTTACCAAAAGGAGTCCAATATCCTTCATCGTGATATTTAACAAATTTGCACATTAAGTTCTCTATGTTTTCTTTTTCAACAATATTTTCTACTAAACATAAAGTCAACGATGTATCATCGGACCATGTCCCAGGAGGTTGATTATATGTCCCGTATCCAACTATTTCTTTAATGTGAAATTCGTCTCTTTTCCTAAATTCAACCGGCACCCCTATTAAATCGCCAATAATTCCACCGTATAAAGTAGGTAGTACTCTCTTTTTTATATTTAGTCCGAGGAAAATTTTATTATCATCTTCCCATCTATCTATCATTCTTCTACCGTTCATTTTTTCACCTACTTTTTTATTATCAAATCAAAAGTAACATGTAATTTACCAATGCTATCAACATTTACTCTTTTTATTATCATCTCTTGTCCTGCATTCAATAGTAGCTCCGCTTCATCAGGAAAATGACTTATCTTGCCGACATAGGCTGCATTGGCTCCTTTTGGAACATTGATTTCCCATGAGACTGCCATATGGTCAAAAGAGGACTCTTTAACAATCGCAGTACTGACAAACCCATTATCTTTAAATATCTTCCCTACTAAAGAATCCAAATTTATTTTTCCATCTTTATCCCTCTCGAGTATATCATCAAAAGGTCTAAGATCTGTTCCTCTAAACACTTTCATATCATATGGAACTTCCGCTTTACTCAATCCGCTCTTAATATGGTCAATCACTTGTGAATCCACGCCAGCTAAAGAATCACTGAACCCCCTTAGATAGGAGTTTATTTTCTTATAATCGTTCCCAGTATATTGCTTTATTGCACCTCTCTCACTTTCGGTTAATGATTCTAGCCAGCTATCATAATACTTCCTTCCCCATTGATGGGCTTCTTCTACGTTTTTGAGTGAGTGGTCAGTCCCACGAATTCCGTTGCCACCTTTACCCGTACCCTTCACTGCCCCCTCAACACTTTCCCCATGTATCTCATCTATAGAAATCGTGTGAGTATTTCCACTAGGTATATGTACCTTGCCAACATCCTCCCCACTTGCCATCGGTAATGCATATTTTCTGGCAGGGATGATTTCTTCTTCTTTTAAAAGTCGCTTTGTTTCTAGTTTAACTTTTGCATCATTAAAGGACAACACGTTGGCTCTATCACTAACCGCTTCAGAGGTACTCTTTATTCGAGATATTGTTGATGGATCCGTCTTTCTTACCAGTTGAATGACATTAGAGTTTTCTTGCCTGGCTACCTCTTTTACTCCTGTTTCAACCCCGACCTCTGCCATTTTATCGCCAAAGCGAGCGAGCTTTATGGTACCACTAAGCTTTGATAAGCTGCCTAACCCCGGCAATAGGTCTAATCCCCCGAACGCTCCACGTAGTGCTCGTTCACCTGTTCCCAATTTGCGTCCGGAGATCAAGTCTTTCCCGCTCACAGCTGCACCGATATCCAATGCACCGCTCGTTAACCCAATAACACCTAACAATGCTAGACCGACAGGGGGACAAAAGGCGGTAACAAGGGCGCCAACAATTGTGCCTCCTACTAACCGCATTTGTGTTTGAAATTCTTTATGATCCTGCCGATCCCGTATAGATTCATACTGAAAAGCGCTAGTATGGAGAGCCGCTTGCTCGTAATCCTCTAGAGAAAAGTTTTGGTCGGGTTTCTTTACATCTTTGTACGCATCTTTCATTAGCTGCGAATAGAAGTTATCTCCATTAAATAAATCATCAATATTGACCTCTGTCTTAGGCACTTCTAGCGAATGTGACTCGCTATATCCTTCATAGATAATTTTTGTTTCTGTGGCTCCTATACGGTTTTTTGTGGTGTAGTTAGAAATATCCAAATCCCGCATAGCTTCTACAAACGCATCTATATCTTCATAGAACGGTTCGTCAATGGTACGGTCGACAATATCCCCGACCTTACCAGTAAAGGAATGCAGCACCTCGAAGTCATCGAATAGGTCCAGGTATTTGCTTTTTAAACTATCGTGATGGAAAGAAATGACGCCATCATGATCATATTTCGCGATTGATGCCTTAGCATCCTCTAAATTGTCGGTTAAATCTTTTAAACTATCAATCATGCCTTTACCCCACCGGCCAAGGCCAATCAAATCCCCAATCCCCTCTTGCATCTTCTTCCAATCGGATGGGGTATATTTTACATCCATGTACCTAACCCCCATTTCTGCTACAACGCTTGATCGTTTTCCCCTTTCTATAAATAATGTCCATCATGAGTGCCTCTCTCAAACGAAACATTAATTTTTGTTGTGCTGGACTCAAGTTTTTTTGAAATGCTTTGTATTTTTTTAGGTTAAGATTTCTGCCTTTATTTCAGGTCTTCCCCACTTACTTTTGAAAAAGGAACTAAGTGCTGTGTAAGGGTATTAGAAAATTCATCCCCACGTTTATTGATCAGCAATAGATTTATCGCAATTGAACGTTTACCATAACGGTAAACCCTTAGGATAGTCGTTCTAACAAATGCAAATCCTGCCGGATTGACAACAATGTTCGTATATCGTTGTTGGTTAATTCTCTCCACTTCATGCCAAGGGACAAACACTGCAGTTAGGAAATTTCTAATCACCATGCCTTCCGCTCGCATTTCTACAACAGGCCTCGGATCAAAGATTTTGATTAAGCAGGCTATTCCAGTAAGTAATGAACTAATGGCAAATATCCAAGAAAGGACAACTGCGGTATCCGTTAAAAACTCCGTATCAGAAATAAATTGCGTATATAATAAATAAGCGACCCCCAACATCAATACACTGAGTACTGCTGTGATAAATCGATTTAGGTAAAACTTTTTTGATTCATTTTGCATTTTTCTCTCCTCACTTGCATTCCATTAAAATTTTATTTAAAGTCCGATGGGATATAAGTCACAACTACTTCCCTATACCCCCAGTTTGGCCATGATTTGTTCGGCAATATCGTTATCCAGCTCCATCATCGTATTAAGAATCTCTGTGACTAAGCTGGCAGCCCGGGTATAGTGGCTGTATAGATCCCCGACCTTTTGATTTGCCTTCGGATACACTTCCATCGTTTTCATGGCTTTGCCTTCGGTGTAGTAATGAATGTTGCACAGTTTCTTTATCGCAGGTGCCGCATTTGTTTCTAATTCGGTAATGATTTGCTGCAATGCCTTGTAAATGGCTGTCATCTCATCAGGATTAACATGAATTAACAGACTGGAACTTGCACTTTCACCTTCTATTTCTCTACGCATATGACTTCTCCCCCTTGTAAGGAAAATCCATTTCATCGAATAACACTTTTAAAAACCAATATTGACTGGCATGATAATACTTTCGATTCACGGTATCGACCATGATTAACTTCTCGCCTTTTGTAAAAATAAGCCACTGCTGATAGTATTGGGCATTATTCTTGTCCCTCGGCGTTTCATTTAAATGGAAGTATTCCAGATTCATAAACATCTGTTCCGGTTCATACTGCTCTGTCTCGTGTCTTTCTTGATGGGATAGTTCCTGTTTTAAGAATGTTTGTTCCGCTGGTTCCGGTTCCCTGCCGATCACTGGAAAACCCTCACCCAAAATTCTTAATGCCGTGGCTTTGCTGACAATTCGCAGCTGATAATGGCCCTGTTCTTCCAGTTCCACCAGAACAATCACTTCATCACATTCTTTGTCGCGAAATGCAAACATCAAGTTATTAATTCGGACATATTTGTCACTTTGGAAGTAATACTCTACTACTTGAATGATGATGGCGCCCGCTTTAGTGATTTTCCCATCAGCGGATACGATCTCCTTATCCACTAACCTTTGATGTGCCTGTTGGAATACTTCTTCACCTTGAATTTGATAAAGGGTTTTATCGGGTAATCCAAAGAGGGTCTGGCCGCCAAAGGCGGCCGCTAACAAGTATAATTCCGGTGCAGTAAACGAATCTGTTGGGGCTTTCATCATAGATTCCTCACTTCTTTTACTGATCCATCCTGAAGGAAATCATCGAAGTCCCTTTCCAAGTTATTTAATGCTTTTGTTTGTTTATGAACGGCTGATTTCATCCCTTCATGGTATTTTTCAATAATTTCCAGATATGTTAAAAAACTATCCCTTGCTTTCCCGCTCCATTTTGCAGAATTCACATAATCCCGTAAATGTACGCATTGTTCATAAGTTTTCTCAATGGATTGTTCCAATGCTTTGGCAGCAGCTTTCGCCTCATTGACTTTATTCCCGTATATTCGAACGCTTCCCATCATCCTCACCCTTTCTTCGTAAATGCATTGACAACTTCTTTGGCTAATGCTTCTGCTGCTTCCCTTTCTCTTCGGGCCCGTTCTTCTGCCTCTTGAATGGCCAGTGCTCGATAATAGACATACCGTTCATAGGCCAGATTCTTGGCAGCAACAAGTGAACTGCGTTTGTCTTGATCTAGACCAAAATACCGAAGAAGCTCTCCATTCTTTTTCTCTCGGGTGGTTTCAAAATCATTAGAAGGAATCTTCGTATTGGATAAATTCGGAACAGATCCCTGATAAGAACTGTAGGCGGAGTTCGCTTCAGACACTTTACGATCGTGTTCCGTGATCGCATCTGTCAGCTCTTCATATAGCCTTTGATAATCATCCCTTTTGATTTCCGTGGCTGTTTTACCCAAATTAGACAAATCTGATAACCAACTAAACACTGGCATTCACTTCCTCTCTTTTTTCATATGGAGCAGCTATTTTCATTTTTTCTGCTTTGCCATTTTTAATATAGTAGGCCTCATATGGCAGCAAGTTCTGCTCTTTATACGGTCTGTTTAAGACCTCGAGAATGTTCTGATCGGTGATTCTGCCAACTAAGACGCCTGTCTTTTGCTTCTTGATCATCACAGCCAAATCATCATACTTTCTTTCCAAGGCACTATGTACACCACCAATGACAAAATAAATGCCCGCTCTCGCACCCGTTTCCATTAATTTGGCCAGAGTTGTTTGCGATGTAAATGACATGGTGTCAATGACAAATGATGCATCGGCGATCAGGACCGTCATTGGCCGAATCTCCTGAAGGAAATCATTTAGTGTCACCCTGTCGCTTGTGGCAAGCTGCACTTGACGGAATGCATCTTCACGCGTTTCAAATAGTTGCTGGAGCCGATCCACGAATTCATCCATTTTGGCAGCTGTATCCGCATAGAGATTGACATTTTCTTTATAATTCATGCAGCCTGAAGCGGCATTATCGATTAAGCCGACATCCATTTTCTCATTTGTAGAAATGCTTGACATCAAGGTTAATAAGGTCTGTTCCACCAAATCGATTTGGTCACTAAGTATTAATGTATTTTTATCCTCAACCACCGTTAACTCCAGCGGCTCGACCTCTTCAAAATCAACGGCAAATGGAATGCCGCCTTTTCTAATCATCGCTTCTGTGTTCGGAAGCTTCATAAATTCAGTAAACACCAGTGTTTCCGGTACCATTGGAATTGGTAATGGACACGCTCCCTGCCAATTCCTTCTCATCATTCTGCACTCTTCCTGAATATGCTGAATAACAGCCAGTGTATCTCCACCTTTTACAGGAAGTGCAGTTTGGAAGAGGAGCGGATGGTCTAATTTCACTAAGCCGCGGCCTGGAATTTCTTCTATTTTTAAATCGGTTCTACCCACGATATTTCTTGTTTCTATATCATCAATGAGATAGAGCGAAATTTGATGCTTCACATTGGCCAACAATGGGGCTCTCATCGCACTTTGACGTCCTGCACTAATCAGTAAATGGATGCCTACACTTACACCTTCTCTAGCAATTTGTGCGGTGATTTTTTCAAAATCCTCACGGTAAGGAGCATCCGTAATGGAATCAAATGTATCAATGACCAGCAGGATGGTCGGAACTTCTTGTCCGCTCGCCTGCTCGTACATTTGAATGGTGGCTACCCCATATTGACTTAATCGCTGCTTGCGCTCTTTTAATTCTTTTTGAAGTCGGCGGAATAGCTTACCGAGTTTGATTTCTTCATCTACCATGATCGTATCAGCAACATGCGGCAATTCCTTCATTGGAAGTAAGCCGTTCGTTCCTAAATCAATGAGATAGACATGTAACCTTTCAGGATTATGCTGTCTGGCCGCATCCATTACGATACTTTGCAAAAAGGTCGACTTCCCATATCCTGGGCTGGAGAATACTGCTATATGCCCGTCTTTGGTAAGATTCAAAGTTAACGGCTCCTGGGCCTGCATTTCCGGAATATCCATGAAGCCAAACGTCACCTCTAATGGCTTCTTCGGTTCATACCAAGCCACTCGAGACTCTACCTCATGTAAAGCTGTGAGGAATATTCTTTCTTCCAGCGGCGGCAGCCATGGTCTTGGCAGTTCAGAAATCCCATCTTTCCTTGTATAGTCTTGAATGTACTCAACCACTGCATCCAGCTCGGTGATCGTTTTAGAAATTTTCTGCTTATGACCGAAGCCGCTTAAGTCCTCTGATAGAATCTCATATTGTCCTAGATCGTTAATGGCATAAATGGTCGTATCCAGCGAATCAAGGTCCCCTTTATCAGGGCTGTATTCGGCACCGCTCCAAGCACTTTGGAAAAGTTCATAGATTTCATTGTTGCCGACTTGCAAATAAGCCCGTCCTGGCAAAGTAATTTCAGATGCATCAGGTGTTTTCAGGATTTCATTTGAATCGCTGGCATTTTGCACCTTGAGTGCCAGCTTAAATTTCGAGTTTGACCAAATTTGGTCATCGACCACACCGCTCGGCTTCTGGGTTGCGAGAATTAAATGAATGCCAAGCGAACGACCGATCCGGGCTGTCGAAACCAGCTCTTTCATAAATTCTGGCTGCTCAGCCTTTAATTCCGCGAACTCATCGGAGATTAAGAATAAATGCGGCATCGGTTCACGAACCTCACCCGATTTATATAGTTTCTGATATTGATTGATATGATTGACATCATGTTGGCTAAACAAACGCTGGCGTTTTTGCAATTCTGCCTTAATCGAAGCCAATGCCCTCATAGATTGGGCACCGTCCAGATTCGTTATTGTCCCCACCAAATGGGGAAGGAGTTTGAATAGATTGGCCATCCCCCCGCCTTTATAGTCAATCAGCAAAAAGGCCACTTCATGCGGGTGGAAATTAACGGCAAGTGATAGAATGTAAGACTGAATAATTTCTGATTTACCAGACCCTGTCGTACCTGCAACCAATCCATGCGGTCCATGCGCCTTCTCATGAAGATTCAGCTGAACAATGTCGTCCTTCCCCCGCAATCCCAAAGGAACGGCTAGGCTTTTATAAGTTTCATTTCGTCTCCAGCGTTCCGGAATCCTTAGTTCTTCGACTTTCTCTACACGATACATTTCAAGGAACGTGACATTCTCAGGAATTGAATTTTTCAAGTTTTGCAAGTGATCGAGAGCTGCCAAACTGCGCGAAATATCCTCTTTGGCAAAATCTGTTGGAAAATGATCTGGCGTGAAGCTTCGGTTGACCAGCTCTCCATCTTCCAACATCACGTTGCCGTTTGCAGTATCACGAACATCGATAACTGTTTTCACATGTTCCGGCAGCGACTGCAGCACATCCTGAACAAATACAAGAGATACGCCGAGTTCACTTGGGTCTTCATTAAAATACTCCATGACTGTATGGTCCAGAATCAGTTTTTCATCGGTAATCATCACAATGAAATGAGGGGTAAAGTAATGTTTTTCATTCTTATTGCCTTTCTCTTCGATGGCAAGCTTTCGTTCCTTCAAAATTTGATACAGGGAAGTTAATACTTGGTCTCTCGATCTATCATGATAGACAAATCCCCTTACATTGAGGTCACGGATACTGGCATGCGGAAGCCAGCGCATCCATTCCCAGTTCACTTTCTCCTCTTCCGGGAAGATCGTCACAAACTGCACATCATGATAACTGTGAAACATAGCAACCTGTATGACGAGCAATTGCAATTGTTCAAGTACAAGAGAGCGCTGCCCAATATAGCCTACAGGTCCTTTCGCCAAAGAAGCCGTTAATGGCACCTGATCAAGTGACAGATAGTGGGATCTCAAGCGATTGGCCGCCTCCACGAGTTCATCCTTCTTCAAGGTAAACTCCTCCACATTAAATTCAATCGCAAAGCTGGAAGTAACCTTCCCCAAACCAACCCGGTACATCAGAAAGTCATGGTGAAACATGTTTTTCTCATATATCCGCGAATCAATGTTAAGCGCCATTTGGCGGAGCTGCTCCATGCCAGGATAATGGTACTCCAAGGCATGACGCTGGTCTTCGCTCACTTTATACAATTCTTGTGTCTTTTGTTTTAAATACTCCTGGTAGCTTTGTTCCCGCTCCTTGGTATCTGAACGATATTGCTTCCAATGTTTTAAATAAGAAGTGATCGAAAATATAATGGTGACAATCGTCATGGACAACATGACAATCAGATAAAATCCACTCCGCTGGAAGAACGAGACCACCACCATCGCGGCAATCATGACCAGCGGAGGGACTAAAACACGTGCCAGTTGTTCACTCGGCTTGCTTGGCTGGGCAGAAGGCTGGGCAATTCGGCGAGGTTCAGTCGGCTCGCGGTAAATGATTCTTGGTGACCGGTGGTAGGACGGATATTCATCCCCATACATAAGCTCCTGATCAAACAAACGAGCTAATTTCGTTCCGCCCAAGACATTTGACTCAAGGATTTCTATTTCTTCACTGCCGATCTTAATCAACAGGCCATCCACATAGAGCTGGTCACCAGGCTCAAGCATAGTACCTTCTGTGATCCGCAAGAAATTATGGTAAACAACACCACTATACACTTCCAATTTAAACGGCTCACCAAGCTGATCGCGGAAAAGATGCAGATGGGACGTTGCGTTTACAATTGTCACATCATCATATTCATTTTCCCCAAAGGTAATACTTCTGTGCTGTGTCGTATCATATGTATGCCACTGATCCGTCTCCATTAGAATAAAATTCAGGACATCATCAGCTTTCTTCAAGGCCAATGGTTCATTTTCATGTAAAATATGATCTTCAATTTTGGCAGTTTCACCATCCCATTCAACGGTTACTTGGGAGCACATGTTCTTAAATGTGATGGTATCAGCCCCATCACCTCCCACTGTCACGTTCCTAACTTTGCTTTGTTTAAAATGGCATTTGTGCAACTGCTCTCCGTTGTCCACCAGTAATAATCGTTGTGCCATCTTTCTCTCCCTCTCTGTCCCCAAATCAGTCTGCATTTTCTGTCTTTATCTCCGAATCGATCCCGTATTTATCTGTGTATGATTTCAGTTTATCCTGGTAATCTTGGATTTCCGTTTCCCGCTCTGTACCGCTCAATTTCGGGTCATTTTTTGCCTTTTCGATTTTTTTCACGTAACTATACATAATCAACACTGGATCATCCATGAATTTTGCAAGGTCAAGTGATTGATCGAGGTTACCTCTGCCATTGTAGATCCAATACAAGAAATAGTGATTGTCGCTTTTCAGACTGAGATTTTTCATAATAGACGCTTTTTGATCATCATTTAGCTGCTCTGTCTGGATATACGAATATGCGAGAATATACTTACCAGCATCTGGTAATTTCTCGGGATTTTCGTTTTCCAGATCGCTAATGACACTACCATAATCCTCTGAGATAAAATGACGGTGTGCGTCCAACAAGTGGTTTTGGAAAGGTAGCTTGGCCGCACTAAAGTAGATCAGCGGGATTGCCAATAGAACGATGACACCGCTCATGATGAAAGTTAATTGTTGATAAAGCCGGAACTTTCGCTTTGGAACAAACTGCATCGTCTTCTCCGTTTCGGCCTGTTCTTTTCGATAACTGGCTTCCAGCCATTTTAGTAATTCATCCAAATCGGTTGCTCCTGCGACTTGGCGTTCAAATTCAGTGTCCGCTGCATTGGCCAGTGATCCGGAATAAAGTTCATCAAAGTTGAATTTTTTTGAAAAAAGGGCAATGATCAAGCATTTATATTGGAGAAGAAAGGTTTCTTCGTTGATCTCATATGGGGGCAGTAAATCCCGAATGCCGCGATACACCATGACAGGAAGGAGATTATCATCAAACAATAGATGCTCCGGATGCAAGAAGAATGTCATCCGTGTGGTTAATAGCTTTCTGAAGCGGGCAATATTACACAAAAGCCGCAGCTTTTCCTTTCGATCAAATCTGCGCACTTCTCCCCACTTCTTCAGTTTTGAATCAACCTTAAACGAAAATACAAATTGATCCTCTTCTTCTGAAGCTTCAGCTGGCACAAAATAATCTGTATTTTCATTCAGCAGCGCTAATTGCCGCAGGTCTTTCACACGTGTTTCTGACTTCGCCAGCTTCAACTGCCATGCGTCCTCGTGAATGGAAAAATGGAAAGTCATTGTTCCCATTTTAATCGTCTTGTCATTCATTCTTCTTAGGCTCCTTTATCTACGCTTGTATTTTCAGCTCATTTAGAATGGTTAAGGGAGGCCTTTCGCTTATCTTGGATACAGGCTTTCCCTTTCTATAAAACTTGTAAAATATCGCCATTAGTAACTGGATGGTCCACAAGACGGTCATCATCCGTTAAGAGTAATTGTTTCGCTGGGACCTTTAATGCAAAAAGCTGGCCGTCTGCCACTTTCAAATCCAATGCATCCTTCAAGCTAGCCAACAGCTGTTTCACATTTTGATGGACAGGAATTCTCACATCATAACGCCCTTTGTCCCATTTCTGAAAATCAACCGTTACATTAATATGTGATCCTCTAGGCATCTTCCCATCTCCTTTAACGCAGCTTCTGTCTGACCAAGACAAACAGCCCTCCGCAGATAGCCAAAAAAGCACCAAAGAGGGCCGCCCATACTGTCTGAGAGATTCCCTTCTGGTTCGTCTGCTTTATGTCAGCTTGAGAATCAGCTGCCATTTCATCCTGATACCGTTCTCCGGAAAAGAGAGCTGTTTTTACCCTTTCCTCGGGGGCTGTTTTGATTGGTTTCTCAAAAAGAGACTGCTGCAGTTTCTCCATTGTTTTTTTCGTATCTTTTTGCTTCGATTGAATTACTGCCCGAGTTTGTTTCGTGAACAAATCGGGCAGAATTTTCTCCAATTCAGTTTCATTCGGGTCTTGTGCGGCCGAACGCTCTCCCTCATCTTGGCCAATGCGATCCACTTGAATCTGCATTTGGCCGCTATGGTCCAGATTATCGTCTGCCATGGTATGTTGGGGCATAAACATCCCACCGCCTAAAAGGAACAACATAATCAAACTAGCATGCTTCAGTAATCTCATCCGCTACATTCTCCCCGTTTTTGGCAACACGGTCCGATACAAACAAGTGACCAATCACGCTAAGAATACTAATGACAAATAAACTGTAGACAATCAGCATATAATCGGCGCCACCATTCATAAATCGAGATACTAACTTTTCTACATAATGCAATGGCGAGAAAAATTGAATTTTCGCTGCAAATGTTTCTTCATCAAAAGAAGTTCCCAATGCTTTCGTGAAAAATAAATAGCAGCTTAGCATGATCAATAATACGAACATCCCAACCATTTTCAGTTGTCTCAGCAAATAAGCGGCTGCCAGAACCATTGTCAGCATTACCAGGGTAATCAAGCTGACCCAACCGATGAATTTCGCCTGGTCAATTTGCAAGAAATACCCGGAAAGAAAGCCGATGATGATTCCTTCAACGATACCAGTCCCAGCAAGGGCCAAACTAAAAGGTAGATTCGCCTTTACAGTTGTCTGTTCCGCCTCAAACGAATCCGTTTGCTCTCGCTTACGGTCGTTACCAGCAAAAACATAGGCTGTAAAGAAAGCAGCAATAAAACAAATTAAAACCATGAAATATGGAGTAAATACATCTTCTGCCGCGTCTGCCGCTGCACCAGTGTTCTTGGTTTCTACTGGATTCGATAGAAAGCTTAATAGATTTTCATTTTGACGTTGCCCCACTCGGCTGTTAGCCAGTACCCCAGCAAAGTTTGTCGCAAAATTTTTGTCGCTGATCAGTTTATTCGTTAAATGACTCGAAAGATCTTTTGCTTCCTGCAGCAAGTCATCGCCATTATTCTTAATGGCCTCAGCTCGATTACCGATCGCATTAACGGTTTGATAGACTCCATCTGCGGATTTTAAGTTTGCATTTGATTGGTCCGAGAGTGTCTGACTTTCCGTCATGAGTGTTTTGAAATCATTATCTAAAGAAAGAACGACACTTTGTTCTTGATCACTTGTTGCCTGAATTTGCGATTGGTCATTCATTACTTTCAGGCTTTTCATACGCCAAGAAGCTAAGTTATCCAAACTCTTGGAGATATTTTCATTTAACTTTTGTGCCTGTTCCGTGGTTTGCACAATCAAATCGGCCATTTGGGCAGAACTCTGATTGGCCTGGTCAACCAGCTGAAGATTTTCATCGATTTTTCCTTTTAAATCCTGCGTCTTTTGACGGACCTCTTCCGTGATTTGCCCTGCCACATAATCGGCCAACACATCGGCAAGATCTTGTTTATTAAAAAGCGCATAAAGTGAATCCTCAGCCGCCATATTCTTCAAGCTCGTTTGTGCCAGCTGCGTTTCTAAATCCGGTCGATCAAATTGGTCATCCCCGATGCCAAAGTACAATTCATATATTCCTTGTAATTTTTGATAGGCACTTACGGAATCGATGGTGCCATTCAATAACCCGCTTGTCGGATTACTTAAAAACGGCGATGCCACCTGATGGGTAATGTGTTGATTGACAGTACCAGCGCTGGCCGTTGGTTGGCTGCTGGTACTTCCATTTACCGTAGCATTTGAAGCCGGCGCCGGTGATGGCTGATTAGACACACCCGCTTTTTGTACCAAATCCCAACTCCATGTAAGTGGCTGAAAAATATCAAGCTTTGTGTTTGCATCCTTTAAATACACCTTTAATTTGACAGTGAAGTTACCTTGACCTGTTCCTGGAAGAACAATCTTGCCATTCTTCAAAAAGGTTTGTGAATAATCACTTTCCTTTTGATTGGGCAATGTAAGGAATACTTGTTTAATAGCAAATTCATCAGGAACAGACAAGGTTAGTACCTGTTCTTGATTCACCGCTTCCGGCAGATTGATAGAATCACTGATGGTTATTCCATTCTTGACCAGGCTATTGATTTTTGCAGCCACCTGATCGGCTAATGGCAGGCTATTGTCAATATGGCTCGGGCTATAGTCAAATTCCCGATCGTATTGATTCGTAACGGTAATAATATTTTTCATTCTATTTTTGGCTTGTTCTGATATATTCAACTGGTCAATGCTTGATTTGTTAAGGGTCGGTAATTGATCAATTTCATTCTGGATCGCTTTCTGTACATTTTCGTCTGGCTTCGCGAACATATCCGTTAAATGAACCAAATTCGTTTTACCAGAAGAAGCTGCCAGTTCTGTCTTCAACTGATCGGCAATAGACGTTTGCATGTCTGCCTTTAATTGATTGGCTAGATCCGCATCCCAAGATCCCATCTTTTCTTTGGCTTGATTCAAGTAATCTTGAAGAGCTGCAGATGCCGATAGGATGTTTACAGTCTGATCCGCTTGCTGAAACTGGTTATTAATGGCCTGATTAGCCGCCACTAAATCATCCCATTGTTGCATAACATCTTCGCTGTTAAGACCATTATCGAGGTCGCCCATCTCATCCGTAATGCCTTTTGTTAACTGGCCATTATCAGCCTGCATGTTCCTAAAGTCAAGAAATCCGGTTTGATACGACTTCCCAATTTTGACATTCTCTCCAAGCTGAGTGCCAAATCCTTTTAACACATCCTGCAGACTGTTAAAATTGCCTTTCGATTGAACTGCACCGGATTGCAAGTCACCCAAGCTGGACGTATAATCCCCCAGCGGGCGGTAGACAGAGTTTCTATAGAGATTCGTATATTTCTGTTCCTTGTTGACAAGGGTCTGTATATTATCCTGGGCATCGTGCAAATTCCCAATGACACTGGCGAAATACACATCAATAATACGTTGATTAAAATCCTTTAAAATCGAGTTCGCCGTTTGATCCGCCTCGGCTTTCAAATTGCCATTGGCAATCGGATTTACTTTATAATTTAACTCCACTTTCTCCGGATCTTTTGAATCAAAGGATAGTGCCTTTTGTGAAAAATCATTTGGAATGACAATCATCATATTATAGACATTGTGATCCATTCCGTTTTCCGCTACACCGCGGCTGACAACATACCAATTATGTTTATTATCATTTTCAATATGGGTAATAAACTCATTCCCCAGCTGATATTTTTGTCCTTTATAAGTAGCTCCTTGATCCTCATTAACCAAGGCCACATTCAATTTTTGATTTTCTGTGTCATCTTTTGTTTTCGACGCCTGGCCCAGTGCTAAATAAGAAATAACCGAAGCCAGTACGAGCACCAGAACGACAAATAAGAAAATTCCCTGATAAAACTTCTTCATTCAATCACCGCCTGAAATTCGCTGCAATGTGTTTGCAAATAAATGTAAAATAGAATAATTGCTTTTCCTGTTAAAGAATAATGAGCAAAAGCCACACAACAAATGTCGAGTGGCTTTTGCTTTGGAAACTTAGACACGAATGGACCGATTGTCAAGTATCAAATGCAGCATCTAAGTCATCCGATTGGATTAACGCAAACCAAAATTCTGTGATAATTGTTCATCTTGTTGAGCAACAGCGTCTGCCGTTTTGGACAATTGTGTTTGAATATCATGCATCAATTGCGCAAAATTTTGCACCTTTGGCTTTAACTGATTAAACTGTTCATCAAAGCCAATGAAAGCTCGTCCTTCCCATTCTCCGCGAAGTTCGTTTTGTAAATTGGTTAAGTCTCTTAAGATTTGTTCGATTTGTTGACCGCTTTGTCCATAACGAGCCGCTTTCGCTTTCAGCTCCTCAGGGGTCATACGAATTTGTCCAGCCATTTTCTCCAACTCCTTTAAACCTATTTTGCTTATAAAAATAAAGCCTTTTATCATAAAAAATATGATAACCATTTTAGACAAATTATTCCTACCTAATTTAATTACCACATTACTTCCAAATAGGTCAAATACTGCCGTCAGTGTTTCCTGATGAATTACAAATCTTTTTACCCAGTAAATCAATTGAGATTTATAGGATAAAAGATACATATTCGATATTTTTTTACAAATTCCGATATCTGATTATTCCGGAAATACGAGGCTATCATACTGTTTTTTATATTTTTTTACATAAATTTTTAAAATACGGCAAATAGTGGGTGAAACGGTGTTTTTGCACTAAAAAGGCGCTCTTCACACGAGGAACTCTTTTTAGCACACTCATTTGTTCCATCATTCCTCCCGTTCTACATTAGAACTCCTCTGAAACCACTTTGTAGAATTAAAGAGTCCTAACATTCATTCTCATAATTTTCTTTTTCAAAACTTGTCTTTAACTAGGACACCGCCCTTTCACATTTCATTTTGGTACATACATTGTAAAGACGAATGGAAAAGGAGGGTTTAATATGTCAGATGGTGTACACGGAGCAGGTTTTGCTCTAATCGTTGTATTATTTATTCTGCTTATCATTGTAGGGGCAGCATTTGTTGGCGGATTCTATTATTAAGGTTCAACTGATTTCCTGTTGAAGGGAGGATTCTTCTATGGGCTTTTATGGCTGGGGCTATGGATACGGCGGCGGATTCTATGGTGGCGGTACATTTGTTCTAATCGTCGTACTATTCATCCTTTTAATCATTGTTGGAGCATCTTGGTATTAATTTGAAACGGATCTTTTCCGGGAAAAAGTCTTTATAGACTTTTTCCTTTTTTTATAGGTTATTTCCTTATTTTTAATAAAAGTAAAGAATGCCCTGCCAATCGGTAAGGCAAGCCATATATTATGGTGAAGCCACTATATTGCAGTTACACAACCTCCAGAAAAAAGAAGGGACCGCCAACCTTCTTTTTTCTTTTTGCAAACAAAATGGAAATGGCTAGGCTCGACTAGACCCTGAGTTAACATTACATTCATGACGGTATGTATACTACACTTCTTGCTAAGGCTGTTTTCCTATTAAAACAAATCACGGACAGGATTGGTCAAACCAAGGATTTACTTAATAACCCCCTACAAAAGAATAAGCCATTAATGTTACTTTAAGTTTTTAACTCCAGTTTCTAATATTTCCATTTGCAGCAATATCTGTTCGTCTGTAATAGTTTTATTTTTACCATTTATAATGACTTCATATAAATCATCGTATACTCTTCCATAATCACCATTTACGGATTTCACTGTTTCTTCGTGGATTGTTCCTTCTTCATCAATATATGTCAGTACACCATAATGCTTTATTGTATCTATGCCAAAATCTTTGTGATCAGGCATATAAAATAACTTTAAATGTTCTTCCTGACGATCTTTGGTTTCTTTCACAAAACACCCTTTTTTCCCATGAACGACGAAGCTAGGTCTTTCTTTAAGTCTAAAATAACTGGATTTTACAGATACCTTTAGCTTGCCATAATATAAATCTAAATCAAAATAATCATTCATTCTTCCCTGTCCTAATAATTGCCTTACATCATAATGTATATGATCCGGCTTGCCAAAATAGCTGATGACCTGATCCAGTGTATGACAACCATGTCCGTATAAAAATGAAGAAGCAGGATCAAAAGAATGAACAGACTCTGGTACTTCGGGACGATAATAGTCGTAATGCATTTCTACTTCGAGCAAGTCCCCTAATTTCCCTTCTTCAATGACCTTTTGAACTGATAAAAAATCACTATCAAAACGTCTGTTTTGATACGCCTGAACAATTAACCCTTTCTCTCTTGCTATTGCAAAAATTTCTTTTGCCTGTTCTGAGGTTTCCATAAAAGGCTTTTCGACCAAACAGTTTTTATTATGTTCTAATACTAATTTTGCGTATTCATAATGACTGTCATGTCTTGTACAAACCACAACGAGTTGAATGTCCTTGTCATTTAATAGTTCATCTAAATTAGAAGTATAATTTACTCCTGCAATTCGATCCCAACTTTCATTCTCAGGATTTCTTTGATAAATGGTTTTTACCTTAATATTCTCCCTTTGCAGTACGAACGGCAGATGATATCTGTTAGTACTTTTCCCATTTCCAATATAACCAATAGTAAGCATAGCAGCCTCCTAAAATATATTTATTTTTAATATCTATCCTTAACCCGGGTTGCATACGAAAAGCACCTCTTAAATTGATGTGTTTATCAAATCAAGAGGTGCCGATTTACTTGTAATATATTACATTAGGTGGATTAAGTGGAAGACAATACCGACCACAAACAACCCAAGAATCATTACGATTGGAGAAACTTTCTTTTTAAGCAGCCACATGCAAAGGAACGTAATAAGCAATCCAGCTAAACCAGGAATTAAGCTGTCCAAATTGCCTTGTAAAGTAGTTACTTTAACAGGTTCTAATGAAAGACCAGAAGCTTGCTGTTCTAATGCAGATTTAATCCCTTGTGCTCCAGCGGGTAAATTATTCCAGTCTATATAAGCACCTTTGGAAAGTTTAACTGAGGATACAACCGGCGTGAATTTTACAGATACCCAACGGTTAACTAATGAACCAAGGATGAACATCCCCAAGATGGATGCACCTTTCGTAATATCTTGAAGTAATCCGCCAGATAAGTCGTCAGTAATTTTAGAACCAGCTTTGTAACCAAATTCTTGTGTATACCATGTGAATCCCATACGAATAAGATTCCATAAAACGAAGAAAATAATCGGTCCAAGGATGTTACCGGTCAAAGCAAGAGAAGCGCCTAACGCACCAAGGATCGGTCTAACAGTGAACCAGAAAACCGGATCCCCGATACCTGCTAAAGGCCCCATCATACCGACTTTAACCCCTTGAATGGCTGTGTCGTCAACCGGCGCACCATTTGCACGTTCTTCTTCAAGCGCTAAAGTTACACCAATAATAGGTGAAGCTACATATGGGTGAGTATTAAAGAACTCTAAGTGACGTTTTAGTGCAGCAGTACGATCTTCTTTAGTTTTATATAATCGTTTGATAGCGGGAATCATCGTATATGCCCAGCCGCCGTTTTGCATACGTTCATAGTTCCAAGAACCTTGAAGGAAAGTGGAACGCCACCAAACAGAAATACGATCTTTTTTGGATAATCTTAATTCATTTGCCATTTTTATGCGCCCTCCTTCTTAGTAACTATCAATAATATCGCCTAGTGGATCACCAGTGTTGGAATTTCCGCCATTACCTGAGCCGCCTTGTTTAGAAAGCGCTAAATAGATAAGTGCAAGAGCCACACCGATTGCACCAAGACCGATAAGTGTAATTTGTGAAATACATGCTAATACAAAACCAATTACGAAGAATGGCCATACTTCTTTTGTAGCCATCATGTTAATAACCATTGCATAACCAACGGCTACGACCATTCCCCCACCAATTGCTAAACCGCCTGTTAACCAAGTTGGCATAGATGAGAGTAAGTCTCTAACCGGACCTGCACCAACAGCTACGATTAATGCAGCTGGGATAGCGATACGTAATCCTTGCATACAGATAGCAACGATTTGCCAAAATTCAACTTTTCTGATGTTTCCTTCTTGAGCTGCAGCGTCCATAAAGTGTACGATTGCTGTTGCAAGAGTACGAACGATGATTGTTAATAAAAGGCCAGCAACTGCAAGCGGAACAGCAATCGCAATTGCAGAAGCCACACCAGCTTTACCTTGTCCACTTAAAACTAAAATAATTGCAGATGCAACTGATGCTAACGCAGCATCCGGTGCTACGGCAGCTCCAATGTTTGCCCAACCTAAAGCGATCAGTTGAAGAGTACCACCTAAGATAAGACATGGTACTAAGTTTCCTGTAACTAAGCCAATTAACGTACAAGCAACGAGTGGTTGGTGGAATTGGAATTCATCCAAAATCCCTTCCATACCAGCTAAAAATGCTACGATAAAGACTAATATTATTTGAATCACATTCAAATCCATGTTTATTAATCCTCCGTTTTCTCTGGATTTATTTTTGTTTGTTTAACTCTTCTTGAGCTCTCTTGATAATTTCGTCCATGTCGCCTTTTGAATCGTTCGGAACTTTACGTACATCGAAGTTCAAACCAGCTTTTTTCAACTTAGCGAAAGTATCAATATCCTCTTGGTTAAAAGCCAACACCTTATTCGGTTGTACTTTACCAGGTGAGTGTGCCATAGAACCAACGTTGATTGTCTTCAATGGAACGCCGCCTTCAACCGCTCTAAGCGCATCTTGTGGATTTTCGAAAAGTAGTAACGCGCGCTGGCCGCCGAAGTGTTGATCATCTTTTGCAAGTTCGATCATTTTTTTAATAGGAACGACGTGTGCCTTTACACCTGGAGGAGCAGCCTGTTGGATCAATTTCTTACGAAGATCATCCTTAGCTACTGCATCAGATACAACGATGATACGTGTAGGCTGTGTTGTTTTTGTCCAAGCAGTTGCTACTTGTCCGTGAAGTAAACGAGAGTCGATACGTGCTAACACGTATTCAAATTTACCGGGAGCGCCTGCATTTGATGATTTAGCAGCAACTGTAACAGATGGTGCTTCTGGTTCTAATTCTTCGGGTTTTACTTTGACCCCTTCTTTGGCTGTGCCCAGAATATTCACAGCAATTTCACGCGCTGTGTTCATAGAGAAGCGCGATGCAAAAGCTTCAATTACCATTGGTAAGTTCAGACCAGCAACGATTGCCCATTTGTCTTTGTGTTCTTCAAACAAGCTGTTCGCTTGGTTGAAAGGAGTTCCACCCCAAAGATCGACTAAGAATAATACTTCGTCTTGGTTGTCGAAAGAGGCGATTGCTTCTTTTATTTTTGCCTTTACATCATCAGGTCCTTCGCTCGGCATCAATGTAACAGCTTGTACATTTTCTTGTTTTCCAAAGATCATCTCTCCAGATTGCAAGATACCATTGGCAAATTCACCGTGACTAGCAATGATAATTCCTACCATCTTTTTACCTCCTATTATTTTTGTTAAAGCTTAAATAAATATGGTAAAATCCCTAAAGCATTTCTTCAGCTCATATAAAGCGATTACAGTTTCAACAAAAACATAAAAAAGGCATGAGGAAAAAGTCAATTAAAATGAACTTATAGGTACAGAATGCCCCATATACTTCATTTCAATCAATACTTTTCACTCATGCCTGATCAAATCAGTAACACGTAAAAAATAATGGCTATTTAAATTTATTTTGAAAACGCTGTAATTATAGTGTTAAATATACAGCTTCTGCATCAAATACATTCTTTTTCAATGTTTGCTGCATCACTTTAATGAGCTTACATATGTGATTGTAGCACACGGGATAGTCTCTTTCAAGAGGGAAGTTATTTTTTTAAAATAATTTATTTTAAATTTGTCACAATTAATTAACAATTTGGAATTTATCCTAACAAAAAAAAGACAAGTTCCAACCTGTCTTGTATGTAAAACTATTACTTATTAAATTTACTCTTCAAGCCGCGTTTAATGACATCAAAGAAACTTAATGATTGGACCATTTGATTCGGATCAACGTATTCACGAATGGCTCGCAGAACTTTTTTCGGCTCTTTAGAAGAGAATGAATATGTCCCATTTCGCTTCGTTTGGATAGCATAACGTGGGATCCATTTCCCTTTGAACATGATTGAAGCCGTCACGTAATCAACTTCTACCCAAGGAATTTGAATAAACTTACGAGTATCACGATTATTGAAGAATTCAAATCCTTTGTCTCCAATCATTATTTTACCATAATCTGCAATCCCCATATGTGAGGTTGCATCAATAACTAAATCGACTTTTGTATTGATTGATTGGACCATTTGATCTACTCCATTTCTTTCTTTTAATAAATAATTATTATACTCTTTTTATCACTTTAAGCAAAAGATACTTGTGACAAGTTGAGCATAATCTTCAAAATTATATAGACGGATTAAGTGTTCGGCAATAACGACTAAGAATAGACCTAAGATAATAATTATTGGATAACCTTCTTCTAAAAAAAGGTAGAATGTGCTAGGAGATTCTATATTTCAGTAAATCCAATCTCTACAATTTTTTAATGTATAGCTCAAATCTAACAAGCAGCCTATCAATCACTTCCTAGCTCTTACGGCTAGATTTTTTTCTTAAATTCAGCCATGAGGGATTGGATATGAAAGGTGCTTAGAATTTTGGATCTACTCCTGAGATAACACCGCAATTCATTAAGACATAACATACATCACTTCTTGCCGAAGCTAGTGTGTTCACCCGAACAAATGATGGGCAGAATTGAACATTCTGATGATCAAATCTCGAAAAATGTCTATCTCCATGTTAACCAAGAAATAAAAAAGAAGCTTCCCATAAGTTTACTTAACTTACTGGAAGCCTCCAATTAAAATCCTATGTTAGCAAAACGTTCGCATTACACTCTCATTTTGCATATTAACCCAATTATTTCAAGGGCTTAGGGGCGTTATTACATCATGCCGCCCATTCCACCCATACCGCCCATGCCGCCCATATCAGGCATTCCGGCACCAGCTGGTTCTGGTTTGTCAGCAACAACTGCTTCAGTTGTTAAGAACATAGCCGCAACAGATGCAGCGTTTTGAAGTGCAGAGCGAGTAACTTTAGTTGGGTCAACGATACCAGCTTCGATCATGTTTACCCAAGTACCGTTAGCAGCATTGAAGCCTACGCCAACTTGCTCATTTTTCAAGCGCTCTACGATAACAGAGCCTTCAAGACCAGCGTTTGTAGCAATTGTACGAACTGGCTCTTCGATTGCACGAAGAACAATGTTGATACCAGTTGCTTCGTCGCCTTCAGCTTGAAGTGCAGCCACTTTGTTGTATACGTTAAGAAGGGCAACACCACCACCGGATACGATACCTTCTTCAACAGCTGCACGAGTAGAGTTCAATGCGTCTTCAATGCGAAGTTTGCGCTCTTTCAACTCAGTTTCAGTTGCAGCACCAACTTTGATAACTGCTACGCCGCCAGCTAATTTAGCTAAGCGCTCTTGTAATTTTTCACGATCAAATTCAGAAGTCGTTTCTTCTAATTGAACACGGATTTGGTTTACGCGAGCAGCAATAGCATCAGCGTCTCCAGCACCTTCTACGATTGTAGTATTTTCTTTTGTTACAATAATTTTAGAAGCACGGCCTAAAGAAGTGATGCTTGCAGATTTAAGATCACGGCCAAGCTCTTCAGTGATTACTTCACCGCCAGTTAGAGCAGCGATATCTTCAAGCATTGCTTTGCGGCGGTCGCCGAAGCCAGGAGCTTTAACAGCTACTGCATTGAATGTGCCGCGAAGTTTGTTTACTACTAATGTAGCAAGTGCTTCACCTTCAACATCTTCTGCAATGATTAGTAATGGTTTGCCTTGTTGAACAACTTGTTCAAGAACTGGAAGGATTTCTTGAATACTAGAAATCTTCTTATCAGTGATTAAGATATAAGCATTTTCTAATACAGCTTCCATTTTGTCAGTGTTAGTAACCATGTATGCAGAAGCATAACCGCGGTCAAATTGCATACCTTCTACAACATCAAGTTCAGTTGAGAAGCCTTTAGATTCTTCGATTGTGATGACACCATCGTTGCCCACGCGCTCCATAGCTTGAGCAATCAATTGACCGACTTCTTCGTCAGCAGAAGAAATAGCAGCAACTTGTGCGATAGAAGCAGAACCTTCGATTGGTTTAGAAATTTCTTTTAAACCTTCAACTGCAGCAACAACTGCTTTTTCGATCCCTTTACGGATGCCCATTGGGTTAGCACCAGCAGTAACGTTCTTTAAGCCTTCGCGAATCATCGCTTGAGCAAGAACCGTTGCAGTTGTTGTACCGTCACCGGCAACATCGTTTGTTTTGCTTGCTACTTCAGCAACAAGCTTAGCACCCATGTTTTCAAATGCATCTTCTAATTCAATTTCTTTTGCAATGGTAACACCATCATTTGTAATTAGCGGTGAACCAAATTTTTTCTCAAGAACCACGTTGCGTCCTTTAGGTCCAAGAGTTACTTTTACAGCATTTGCAAGAGTGTCTACTCCGCGAAGCATCGCGCGGCGAGCGTCTTCACTAAATTTAATTTCTTTAGCCATTTTTCAAAAACCTCCTCTTATATTTAAAACTATTTTTTAAGTCCCAGCCTTATTGGCCGATAACAGCAAGAATGTCACTTTCACGTAAAATTAAGTATTCGTTACCTTGGTATTTAACCTCAGTACCCGCGTATTTTGAGAAGATGATGCGATCGCCTTCAGAAACTTCAAGTGCTACGCGCTCCCCATTATCAAGGACGCGGCCAGTACCTACGGCAACAACTTTTCCTTCCTGAGGCTTTTCCTTAGCTGTGTCCGGTAATACGATCCCGCTAGCAGTTTTTTCTTCTGATTCAACTAATTCGATGATGATGCGATCTCCTAATGGTCTTAACATTCAAACAACCTCCTCAAATGTATATGTTTTCGGTCATTATTAGCACTCGTTATTAATGAGTGCTAACACAATTATTATAATAATGAATCTGAAAATCTTTTGCAAGTATGATGCATAAACTTTTAAAGAAAAAATTACCGGACGGGAAAACAATAGCAAAATAGCTTATACACGAAAGGTTAAATTTCCGCCCATATTCAACCTTATAAAGTATGTGAAACAAGTCCATTTCTATACATGAATTTTGAAAAAAGGTTCAAAATTGAAACAAAACGGCTTTTAAAGGTAGAATGAAAAATAGAAAGATTCTAGATCAGAAAATAGCTTTTAAAGGAGACACTCGTTTGAAAAAGGAATATTGGATTATTTTAATTGTATATATCGCGATGCAGTTTTCGAGTTTAATTGGAATTCCTGTTTTGATTAAAGGATTTCATCTCCAAGGAAAATTAGCGATCCCTGTCTGGCTGATTATTAGTTTTAGTAGTGCACTGATCATTGTCCTCATTATTTTACGGAAAGAAATGAAGGGCGGAGGCTCTAATGAAAGGAGCAGCTCCTTCGGCCACTCAGTTGTATGGGCCATTTCTGGTTTCTTTTTAGCGTTATTTGCCCAATATTTCGCTGCTATTATTGAGCATTTTTTAGGAATCCCGTCTGGATCAGAAAACAC
Source organism: Neobacillus endophyticus (assembly GCF_013248975.1). Lineage (GTDB taxonomy): Bacteria > Bacillota > Bacilli > Bacillales > Cytobacillaceae > Neobacillus > Neobacillus endophyticus. The sequence goes on along the minus strand of NZ_JABRWH010000001.1, from coordinate 1,895,667 downwards.
AAAGGAAATTATTGATATTATCAATACGCTTCCATCGGCGGTGATTGTCACCAGTATTGCCGGGCCGATTCTAGAAGAAATTGTATTTCGCAAAATTATTTTCGGGTCACTCTATAAACGGTTTAATTTTGTCATTTCGGCTTTGATAAGTTCGTTGATTTTTGCTCTTGCGCATATGGATTTTATGCATATTCTGATTTATGCGGCCATGGGTTTTACGTTCGCGTTTCTTTATGTAAAGACAAAACGTATTATTGTGCCGATTTTTGCGCATGTATCGATGAATACCCTGGTGGTTATGGTGCAATCTGTCTACCGAAATGATATCGAGCGGCTGCTGCGGGATACTGAGAAGGTTCAAAACTTTATCGGAGGATTCTTTTCATGAGTCGTTCACCGTTACTTTCGGGTTTGATTTATCTTTTACTTGGGGGATTGTTTACCTATTTTGCCATTAATGATGTCCAAACAAGCGGCTGGGGGTTCTTCAGTATTCTTCTCGTCATCCTGGCTACCTTTGATCTCGGCTCCGGCATTAAATTGATTGCTTTTCACATTCGTTTTCGGGATAAAATTAAAAAACAATAAAGAATACTCGCCGACTGGCGAGCCCGTTAGGATGAAGACAGAGGCGGAGTTCGCCGAAAAGCACAGCTTCTCAACTGCGAGGCTAATGCTCACGAAGCATTCCTTATATACCTGATAGGAAAGTTTTACTTTTCTATCGGCTAAAAAGAAACACACGGATGGAAAAATCTCGTGTGTTTCTTTTTTAATTGGTTCCATGCTCAAACAGACTTTGTGCCTTCTTCCCGCTTAAATACCATCCGCTCTTTGCCCAAAATAAAGATAAACAGGAAAGCGAGGCCGGCAGGAACAAGCGCCCATGTAAAGGTGTGAACAATCGACGAGGATAAAGCATCCGTGATTTTTTCAAGAATCTGCGGCGGAATTTGCTTTCTTACTTGCTCTGATAACAACGCCCTCGAGTCATTTCCGAAAGACTGTCCTTTCGTCATAGAACCCATTCCCGCAAAAGCATCTGTTAACTTGCTGCTAAAATGGCTCCGTTGAATAGTGCCAAAGATCGAGATCCCGATGGTCATTCCCAGGGAACGAATAAAATTGCTAGTAGAGGTAGCTGACCCCCGTTGCTCCATTCCAAATGGGTGGATTGCCGCCATGCTCAATACGGAAAACGAGAAGCCAACTCCAAGACCGATGACAATCATGTAAATAGTCAATAATGCTCTGCTCGTATCAGGAGTAATGCTGCTTAATAATAAAAGTCCGCCAATCAGTATGACACCAGATAAAAACATAATGTTCCGATAGCTCATCTTAGATGTCAAAAAACCGCCAACCTGTGCCGTTACGACAGAACCGAGCATCATTGGCAATAAAATCAATCCAGAATTCGTAGCACTTCCGCCATACACGCCTTGAACAAAAATCGGAATATAGACGGTTGTCGCCATAAACGCTGCCCCGTAAAACAAACCGACAATCGTACTTCCAGCAAATAGACGATTTTTAAACATAGCAAACGAAATAATGGGGTCCTTTGCTTTCGTCTCGATAAAAAGAAAGATAACAAATAACACCGCAAAACCTGCGAACAAACTTAATATGTTGATGGAATTCCAATCATACTTCTGTCCGCCAAGTTCCAGGGCAAACATCAAACAAACCACAGCTCCAATAAGTGTCAGAGCCCCCCACCAATCGATGGACTGCTTTTGATGAATAGCGGACTCCTTGTATGAGAGGACAATAAAAATCAGCGACAAAATCCCCAGCGGCAAATTAATATAGAAAATCCAATGCCAGCTGATGTGGTCGGTCAGGTAAGCACCAATTAATGGTCCGAAAATACTGGATAAACCAAAGACTGCACCAAACATGCCGCCCATTTTCCCTCGTTTTTCTGGAGGAAATAGATCAAACATAATAGTGAAAGCAATAGGAACAAGAGCCCCGCCGCCAACTCCTTGAATAGCCCGATAAATACTTAGTTGGGTAATGGTTTGCGCAGTACCGCACAAAACCGATCCAAACATAAATAGAATTAATCCCGCAATGAAAAACCGTTTCCGGCCATACATATCAGATAGTTTTCCGAAGATCGGCATCCCTGCCATTTCGGCAACCATATATGCGGAAACCACCCAGACAAATTTATCGAGCCCGCCAAGATCACCGACTATGGTTCCCATCGCTGTTACAACTATGGTATTATCCATTGAAGCCATCAATATCCCCAGTAGCAACCCCGCAACAACCAATCCTAATTTGTTTTCTTTTGCAGCCATCACAAAACTCCTTTTACACCTTTTTTGTAGTTTTCACAGTTGAATTTTTATCCTCGGAAAAATCTTTGGAATATTCAACTGCCCCAATTTCACATCCAGGGCCGATTTTCACAATCTTTCCTCTAACCATTTCAGCCTTGGTGTTTTCCAAATAAATTTCATCCCCTTCAATGACCTGAACGGAAAGGAAACCTGCTTTTTTTGTTAGTGGAATGCTTGTGAAAGGAATCAGCCATGCTCCTCTTTTAACCGTGATTTTCCCACCGCCCATTTCTTCTGCTTTGTTATCCCCGTAATTCAGACCTACTTGAATGATATCGGCAGTTAATAATCCTTTAATATCAAAACCGCCGCTCGATTCAAACGTTTCAAATTCGACGTTGCCTTTTACAGATAGACTTCCTTTGATAGTGGCTTTCTCACCATTAATGCTCTCTCCTACATCAAGTGATCCAAGGATTTTCATTTTCTCCAGGCAGGCACGGCCACCAATTTCCAATGTTCCAATGACGGTCGTTTGCTTCGCCTCCATATTTCCCTTCACAGCAGCTTCACCCAGCACCTTTACTGAATTTGCCTTAATATTCTCTTCCGCCCTGCTTGTTCCAAAAACGTGATATTGAGAACATTCCACATCGTGGACAATGGTGCCTTCACCGCGAATGCTAACTTTATCGTAATGGCCGCCGCCATAACTGCCAGATCCATTGATAATCAAATTTTCCACTTTACTCATTTGCCCATCCCCCTATTAAACCTTTCTGCTTTCGCCGACACTGGCATTATTAGCGATAACTATTTCTCCTGTATATTCAACAACTCCAATGCTGCAATCAGGGCCGATTTTCACATTGTTTCCACGGACAACTTTTGCCGACGTGCTTTCCAAATCAATTCTGTCCCCTTCAATTAAATCTGTAACCAGCTGTGTCTTCGCAAATGGTTTAAGCAAGCTGCCAATCAGTGTCTCCCGGCTTCTTACTGTGATGGTCTGACCGCCTATTTCTTTTACTTTGCACTCTCCGTAGATTTTCACGTCAATATCATCAGCATTTAACAGCCCGTCAATAGAAAAGTGTGATTCCGCATGGAACGTTTCTGCTTCGCAATCTCCTCCAGCCTTGAACAAACCCTTTATTTGAAATTCTTCGCCTTTTACACGGCCACCGGCAGAAACATGGCCATTTACCGTCAATTTTTCAACAAACAGGTTTTCCTTAATGGTGGCAGTTCCGTCAACGTCCAGCACTTGAGATTCCAGCGAGCCCTCGACTTTCACCTTTCCGTTTACCTTCGCTTTTTCAGACTTCACACTCCCTTTTACCGTAGCAACTCCGTTACAATCAAATACGTCGCAGTCAATATCAGATTTTACAGTCCCTCTTCCATTGATTGTCACCTGTTCAAATTGGCCGCCATTGGAGCCGCCAATTCCATTAATGTGCAGGTCTCCGCGTTTTTTTGTATCCATATGATCCATTCCCCTTTATAATAATTTCGCTTTTAGTTCTTCCATGCAGTGCATTAGCGAAGTCCGTGATACCACTTTTGTACCGTTCTCAAAATGGAAAGCCTCTGTATTGATCAATAATAAGCATGATGAAACCCCCAGTTTCCTTGTAATCACTAATTCCCCGCTTTTCTGTTTAATGATTGACCGGTTGTCTTTCAAAATCTGGACCACCATTTTCCCTTCATCCAAATTTATTTCTCCTGATTGCAGTAGTTTTTCTAATACATAAGCTTCAAGTGTTCGTGAAAAATCCAACTGCGGACCGCCTTTTTCGTTTTCAATATATAAATTTAACACCGTTACCGAAACAATGTTACGTTTTATTAATTCGTTTTCTCCTAATTTTAAATCAGCTACATTGGGTGAAAACATGTTTGCCAGTTCATCCAGTGACAGATTTTCCTTCATCATTTGGATTTTTTCGATTCGTTCTAAAATCTTTTCTTTTGGGAAAAATGTTTCTTGTCCAGTAAATGTAGATTTACGAATAAACCAATCTTCCGGAATAAGATCTTTCCTCTTCCACCGATACAGCTGCCCGTAAGAAATACCCGTTAAATCTAATAACTCCTTCTTTGAAATTAACTCCTCACTCATTTCAATAACCCCTTTCTGTATAACAATGTAACATAACACTGTTACGCTTGTAAAGCACCAAAATACTTTTATTGGAAAAAAGGGCTTCATATATAAAAAAGAAGGTGTCAGGCACCATGTGAAATTTTCACATGGTGCCTGACACCTTTATGGAATGAATAATGGAAGTAGTTAACATCCAATAAAATATCAAAAGGGGCTGAAACAAACTTCACTCCCTAAAACTTATTGACGAGCTTTTCTATACTTATACTGTTTCCACTGATATAGGATAAAACAGCCGATACAAAAACCAAGGATCGCAACAAACGCAGCAATTGCGACCATTGCGGTGAATACATAGCCTAGGATATTCCACCCTAGCATAAAGCTGGCAAATCCTAGGCCAAGGCAGGTGCAGGCAATTTTTTGGTTAAATTGCTGTTGCTCCCCATCCTCAGGGATATAAGCTTTGGGCTCTTTCCTTAAAAATAGTTTTGCAATCTGCATAATCGGATTAAGCCCTGTAATTAGACCGAACAACCCGGCGATAAATGGCAATAATAAAAACCAAGCCTGCCCCGTTACCCACGTTAACACTACACTAACAACAATCACCCACTGGTTTGTTTTCACAAGCGGCCGGGGAATAGAATGCACTGTTTTAGACACGATGAATCCCAACCTTCCATATCGGTTTTATCGTCTATATGTAGTTTACTCCCGAAAATAAAACATGTATAGGTATATATAGCACATCCCAAACATTTCCACAAAGAGGTGCCTGACACCCTCAGACACCTTTCAATCGTGAAATGGTAATACTTACGAGAAGGGTAATCAATGAAAAGATGACCGCAATACCAGAGAACGCAAGGAGGTAAGCATTGTATTGTGCCATGCGGATGACAAGTGCATAGCTGTCGATATTTAGAATCCTTGCCGCGAAGTTAAACAGAACCAGCAATATGAAAATCGTTTGCAGCCCTTTTGCTGAGTTTCTAATATCCGGCATACTTAATGCAATATGAGAAGAAATACTGATGGCGATTACGATAAACAGCCAAAAAGTTGGGCTGATAAGATTCTCCACGGTAAACAGACTTCTGCAAAGAGCAAGCAATACGTCCCCAACAGAGCGCAATACACTTACATCCAACTTTTCAAATGCGATATGCTGGCGGATTTGAAGGGTGAACGCTTCATAGGCATTCGGCACAAGCCAGTGCATGCCCAAAATCAATGAACCGATTCCACTAAAGATCGGACCCAGGCCAATGAAAAAATTCCCAACTTGCTGATAGTAACTATTTATATTATATTGATGCTCCACATACCCCAAAGTACCATCCGGACTTTTTAACTGCAATAGCTTTACCCTCATTACTCGGTGGCCAAAAATAAAACACATTAATAAGTGCCCGAGTTCATGGATCGGCGTCCCAATCCAGGCCGTTACCAAAATTCCACGTGGGCCAAATGCCCGGGCCAGCAGTCGATTAGAATACCTTTCCATCCCCCCTAAAAGAAAGCCAACAGCAATCAAAACACCCAGAAGATAAACTAATTCCACACAACTGATCAAAATGGTCATAAAAAAGGACGCAAGGAGATTCATCCCTATAAATGCTCTCCCTTCAAATAAAATGCTTTATTATTTATACCACTTTTTTATTAAAAACAATCGATAATAGCCACAATCATTAAAAAAGCCCTGATTTCTCAGGGGATTAGGGAGTCTGGCACTGCCAGATAACGATACTGCTTTTAATAGGTGCAGCTGTCGCCCTGATACGATATTACCGGACATATTTTCTTATATAATCCTATCAGGTGAGCTCTAAACCGGAACAGTAAAACACTTGCCTGTAAAAAAAGACCTCTTCACCAGTTTCCGCGAAGGGTCTATTCAACACTTTATTCTTCTATTACCTCATTTGTTGGATAATGCTTTAAGAAATAAACAAGAGATTGCAGTTCCACTGCCAAATCAATATGATGCACACGAATCGATGACGGGACATTTAATCTCGCCGGTGTAAAGTTCAAAATGCCCTTCACATTTGTATTCACCAGCCGGTCTGTAATCATCTGTGCAACTGGTGCCGGAACAGTCAAAATGACGACTTGGACTTCCTCCTCGATTAAATACTTTTCTAAATCATCCATGGAATAGATGGGAACATCGCTAATGGATGTACCTATTTTATCCTGATCAACGTCAAAGGCCAGCTCTATTTTCGTATTATTATTTTTCAAAAAATTATAGTGAAGAAAAGCGGTGCCCAGATTACCTACGCCTATTAGAGCTACCTTCGTTAATTCGTCTTGATCCAGCGTTCTGCGGAAAAAAGTAAGCAAATAGTTTACGTTATACCCATAACCTTTCTTGCCCAAAGCACCAAAATAAGAAAAATCACGGCGAATCGTGGCTGAATCTACTTTTACTGCTTCGCTTAATTCCGCCGACGAAACCCGCTGCTTTCCGGAAGAATGCAGGTTTTGCAAAAAACGATAATATAAAGGCAGCCGCTTGGCTGTTGCCTGTGGTATTTTCATCGTTTCATTCGACATAGGCCTAATCACCTCTTATTGATTAAATTTGCTCTGTCCGTTTAAAAACACCGTTTTTACCGCCGGTTTTTTCAACTAAATAGGTTGGTCCGATTACCATTCCTTTATCAACTGCTTTACACATATCATAGACCGTTAAGGCACACACCGATGCTGCTGTTAGCGCTTCCATCTCTACACCTGTACTGCCCTTTGTTTTAACAGATGCGACAATATGTAATGTAAATTGGCCTTGCTGGGCCTGCTCCCAAGAGAAACTGATATTTACCCCTGTTAAAGGAATTGGATGGCACATCGGAATTACATCCCATGTTTTCTTCGCTGCCATTACCGCAGCAACCTGAGCCACAGCCAAGACATCTCCTTTTTTCATTTCATTATTAGAAATCTTGTCAAATATCTCTTTGCTGACGGTTATGCTGGAATGAGCCAGTGCTGAACGGGCGGTTTCTGGCTTCTCACTAACATCAACCATCTTCGCCCTTCCCTGTTCGTTAAAATGAGTAAATTCTGCCATTTTATATATCCCCCCTAAAATCATACTATATTTTTGAGCATATGTGTGTGAAACTTTGAACTAATGATTATATTTTTTTATCCCAATCTTACAATCTTTGCTTTATTGCCGATATTCTGGGAATACGGTACACTATTCGTAGTAATAGAGGTGAAAAAAATGATTTTATTACAAGTGAATCAACTACAAAAATATTATGGCGCTGACCTTATTTTATCGAATATAAAGCTGGAATTACAAACGAGAGATCGTGTTGCTCTCGTGGGACGCAATGGAGCTGGAAAATCGACATTACTCAAGATTATTGCTGGTGAGCTCGGGTTTGACGGCGGTGAGATCATCAAGCCAAAGGACGTAACCGTTGGATATTTAGCGCAAAATACCGGTTTGGAATCTGAGTTGTCCATCTGGGATGAAATGCTCGGTGTGTTTGAAGGCTTAAGAACGATGGAAAAATCCCTGCGCAGACTAGAAGAGCAAATGGCGAATCCTGCTATTTTTGAAGATCCCGCCAAGTATGAAAGGATTTTAAAAGAATATGACGGTTTGCAGGTAACATTTAAAGAACAGGGCGGTTACCAATTTGAAGCCGATATCCGGTCTGTTTTGCATGGGTTAAACTTCCTGGATTCCAATGTACTGATTTCCAGTCTAAGCGGCGGACAAAAAACTCGCCTTGCATTAGGGAAGCTGCTATTAACCAAACCAGATATATTAATATTGGACGAGCCGACCAACCATCTCGATATCGAGACGCTTACATGGCTCGAGCAATATTTACAGGGTTATAGTGGAGCCATCTTAATTGTTTCCCATGACCGCTATTTTTTAGATAAAGTCGTCACCCAGGTTTATGAATTGTCTCGTAAACAGATGCAGAGATTTACAGGCAATTATAGTGCCTATTTAGACCATAAAGCAGCCAATTATGAGCGGGACATTAAGCTGTATGAAAAGCAGCAGCAGGAAGTCGCCGATTTGCAGGACTTCATTCAGCGCAATCTGGCTCGTGCTTCAACGACCAAGAGAGCTCAGAGCAGACGGAAAAAACTCGAGAAGATGGAACTAATGGACCGCCCATTAGGTGATGAAAAATCAGCTTCTTTCTCATTTGAAATTGAAAGACAAAGCGGGAATGATGTATTAACCGTGGATTCATTAGCAGTTGGCTACAACGACAATATCATTTCACAAGGGATCTCTTTCCGCGCTTTCAGAGGTGAAAGCATCGCGCTAGTCGGCCCCAATGGGATTGGAAAATCCACGCTATTAAAAACGATTATTAAAAATCTGGAGCCTCTTTCAGGCACAGTTTCCTATGGCACCAACCTGTCGATCGGCTATTATGACCAGGAGCAGGCAAACTTAACCTCAAACAAACGCGTATTAAATGAGCTATGGGATGATTATCCTATGAAACCAGAAAAAGAAATTCGCACGGTCCTTGGAAATTTCTTATTTTCTGGTGATGATGTGCTTAAAATCGTTTCATCATTAAGCGGTGGAGAAAAGGCACGTCTGGCTTTAGCAAAATTAATGTTGAAAAAGGCAAACGTACTGATTTTGGATGAGCCGACCAACCATCTGGATCTTGACAGTAAGGAAGTACTGGAAAATGCGCTAATTGATTACCCCGGTACGTTATTGTTCGTTTCCCACGACCGTTATTTTATTAACCGAATTGCTACAAAAGTATTAGAGTTAAGCAGGGATGGAAGCACGGAATATCTGGGAGATTACGATTATTACCTAGAGAAGAAACTCGAGCAGGAAGAGCTTGCACAGCTGGCAATTGCAGATAACATAAAGAAATCAGATAAAGCAGAAGTACCTGATAAAAATAGTTATCAACAGGATAAGGAAAGTAAAAAGCTGGAGCGTCAACGAAAAAGAAAGATAGAAGAAATGGAACAAAAAATTGAGGAATTAGAAGAGTTGATTCAAGAATTCGAGCAGAAATTATGTGATCCAATTATATTTCAAGACCACGAAAAAGTCATGGACATCAATATTCAAAATGAAAAAGCGAAGGCAGAACTTGAGCAATTAATGGACGAATGGGCTGAGCTTGCAGAATAATAATACAAAAACCGGGCAATGCCCGGTTTTTGTATGAGGATATCCACAGAAATTTTACATATGTACACTTTTCCACACCACTATTCACAATTTACATTGAATAAGCTCTAAGGTTTCTTACCCTTTTCCACAATATCCACATTTTTTATCAAACTTATCCACATTATCAACAGATTTGTATATACTTATCCACATGAATAGAATTCTTAACTTAATTTTCAGTAAAATATTATCCACAAAATAACATTAGACAATTTTAATTAAATGTTTGATTAATGTGAATAACCTACTTTGGATGTTAATTAAACATTTGATTAGTTTTTTCTAAGAATAAATTAAAAAAGCCCCCCTTTCATAAAGAAGAGAGGCCTAGATTTACACTATAAAAGGCAATTACTTATTAAACACTTCAATATCAAGCCCTGGATTGGCATTTAAAGTTAATTCAGCTCTTATACCTTTTTCAAACATGACACTTCCGGCAGCGGCAATCATGGCGGCATTATCGGTACATAACGATAACGGAGGAATCACTAACTCAAACTCCCCATTGTCAGCAAAGGCTTTTTCTAATGCACTCCTAAGGCCTTTATTGGCTGCGACACCACCTGCAACAATTACCTGTTTTACCCCATATCCTTTAGCGGCTTTCTTCGTCTTTGTAACTAGCACCTCAATTACACTTTCTTGAAAACTGGCAGCAAGGTTTTCTGGAGCAATCGACTCGCCACGCTGTTCAGCATTGTGCACGGTATTTATGACAGCAGATTTTAAGCCGCTGAAACTAAAATCATAGGATCCTTCCTCCAGCCAAGCTCTAGGCAGATCTATGGTCGGACTCCCTTCATGTGCCAAACGGTCAATATGAGGGCCGCCTGGATATGGCATATTCAATACTCGCGCCACCTTATCATAGGCTTCTCCTGCTGCGTCATCTCTTGTTTCACCAATTACTTCAAAATGACCATGCTCTTTCATATATACAAGCTCTGTATGACCTCCTGACACAACAAGTGCCAATAGCGGAAATTTTAACTCTGTGGTAAGCCTGTTTGCATAAATATGTCCGGCAATATGATGCACAGGCACAAGCGGTTTATTGTGCGCAAAAGCCAATGCCTTTGCTGCATTTACACCGATCAGCAAGGCTCCAACTAATCCCGGACCTTCTGTAACAGCAATTGCATCAATATCTGCCATTGTCATATCAGCCTTTTTCAATACCTCTTCTAATACAACCGTAATTTGCTCCACATGATGACGAGAGGCAATTTCCGGAACTACACCGCCAAAACGCTTATGGCTCTCAATTTGCGAAGCTACAATGTTTGCAGCAATTTCTCGGCCATTTATAACAATGGCTGCAGCTGTTTCATCGCAACTCGATTCAATACCTAATATTACCTGATCTTTTTTCATAAATTCACCCACATCACCAAGGCATCTTCCAAGTTATCGGAATAATAATTTTTCCGAATACCTCCGTTTTGAAATCCCATCTTTCGATAAAGAGACTGAGCAATCACATTCGATACCCTTACCTCTAGCGTCATGCTCTTTGCCCCCATCTCACGTGCAAGAGACATCAGCCTGTTCATCATAGCATCCCCTAGTTTTCTCCCCCTGTATTCTGGCAGAATGGCCACATTTGTCACATGTGCCTCATCAATAACCATCCACATTCCACAATAGCCAATAATCCGTTCCTCATGCTCAAGTACAATATAGACTGCAAACTTATTATTGTGCAATTCATTATAAAAAGCTTCTCTGCTCCAGGGCAATGTAAAGGAAGCATGTTCCACTTCTAATACTTGGTCAATGTCCTCTTCCCTCATGAAACGAAAATGATACAAATCTGTCATCTTCCTCGATCCTTATCTATTTATAGTTTTCTCCTGATTCTCCAGCCATTTTGCTTCCGCTTCTGCCAAACGAATATAATTTGGTACGAATGTATGTATATCTTCACCTGGTTTATCCTTCCCAAGCAAGGCCAGTTCAGATGGTCGGGGATTCTGTTCAGTAAGACTTGCAAAAAAGCCTTGGGGTCCTAACTTCTCTTCTAATACAGCCCGATGAATTGCTAAATCATTTCCGATAAATAACACAGGCTTAGCCAGTTTGGCTAACTTTTCTCCCCAGTCAACAGCCATAGCTACCTGATCACTTTCTACTGTTACAAGACTTCCATTTTCATACTGATACAAACCTGTATAAATTTGTCCCCTTCTCGCATCGAACAATGGCGATACATAACCTGTAAAATATCGCCCCGGGCCGGCTGCTAGAATTTCAAGGCTGGAGACTCCCACGAGCGGAATATTTAACGTCCATGCCAGCGTTTTGGCAATACTCACACCGATTCGAACCCCGGTATAGGAACCAGGTCCTTTTGCTACTACGATTTTTGTAATATCAGAAGGCTGCTTTTCGCAATCCTTCATTAAGGCATGAATAGCCGGCATAATCCGTATGGAGTGATTCTTCTTTAAATTGGTGATATATTCCCCAATAATTTTATCATCATCTAAAAGCGCAACTCCTAACGGATTATTAGAAGTATCAATCGCTAATATCGTCATTTAAACAATCTCCTTACATAATTGCTCATATCTTTGGCCCTTTGGCAAAAGTGTAATTTTCCTTTGGTCCTGTTCTTCATGATGCAGATAGATCGTTAATCGTTCTGAAGGAAGCTGCTCTTCTATGAGGTGAGCCCATTCCACTACAGTAACACCTTCACCTTCAAAGTACTCTTCAAATCCAAGGTCCTCATAAGCGTCCTCTAGACGGTAAACATCCATATGGTATAATGGCATCCTGCCCTGATACTCTTTAATAATGGTAAACGTTGGGCTGTTAACCGTCTTCTTTATGTCAAGCCCCTTTGCCAAACCTTTGGTAAAAGTGGTTTTCCCTGCACCGAGATCACCTTCCAGTGCAAGAACATCTCCTGGTCGTAAGTGGGCTGCTAGTTTTTGAGCAAATTGGGAGGTCTCCTCCGAACTTTGGGTTTTCCATTCATATTGATTCATTTTATCACCTATACTACTTTCACATTGCTATTTCTTATCTTCATTTTACCTTATTTATGTGCAAAAAAAACCTTAGGATGGCTCCTAAGGTGACTATTTATTATGTAGTTTAATTTAATGAAATAAAAAAAGCCGAAACATGGTTTCGCACTTTCTAACAATTAAGTAAAATGGCGGTCTGGACGGGACTCGAACCCGCGACCTCCTGCGTGACAGGCAGGCATTCTAACCAGCTGAACTACCAGACCGTATTGCGGGGGCAGGATTTGAACCTGCGACCTTCGGGTTATGAGCCCGACGAGCTACCGGACTGCTCCACCCCGCGACAATAAAAATATATAGCTTTGTTTTTAATAAAACAGCCTGGCAGCGTCCTACTCTCACAGGGGCTTTCGCCCCAACTACCATCGGCGCTGAGAAGCTTAACTTCCGTGTTCGGTATGGGAACGGGTGTGACCTTCTCGCCATCACCGCCAGACTATTTTATTGAGGTTTCATTCCCTCAAAACTAGATAATACAGAAGAAACGTTTAAGAACGAGTTCGCTTTATTCATATTACTATGACTTGGTTAAGTCCTCGATCGATTAGTATCAGTCAGCTCCACATGTTACCACGCTTCCACCTCTGACCTATCAACCTGATCATCTTTCAGGGATCTTACTAGCTTGACGCTATGGGAAATCTCATCTTGAGGGGGGCTTCATGCTTAGATGCTTTCAGCACTTATCCCGTCCGCACATAGCTACCCAGCGATGCCTTTGGCAAGACAACTGGTACACCAGCGGTGCGTCCATCCCGGTCCTCTCGTACTAAGGACAGCTCCTCTCAAATTTCCTGCGCCCGCGACGGATAGGGACCGAACTGTCTCACGACGTTCTGAACCCAGCTCGCGTACCGCTTTAATGGGCGAACAGCCCAACCCTTGGGACCGACTACAGCCCCAGGATGCGATGAGCCGACATCGAGGTGCCAAACCTCCCCGTCGATGTGGACTCTTGGGGGAGATAAGCCTGTTATCCCCAGGGTAGCTTTTATCCGTTGAGCGATGGCCCTTCCATGCGGAACCACCGGATCACTAAGCCCGACTTTCGTCCCTGCTCGACTTGTAGGTCTCGCAGTCAAGCTCCCTTGTGCCTTTACACTCTGCGAATGATTTCCAACCATTCTGAGGGAACCTTTGGGCGCCTCCGTTACTCTTTAGGAGGCGACCGCCCCAGTCAAACTGCCCACCTGACACTGTCTCCCACCCCGATCAGGGGTGTGGGTTAGAATTTCAATACAGCCAGGGTAGTATCCCACCGACGCCTCCACCGAAGCTGGCGCTCCGGCTTCTCAGGCTCCTACCTATCCTGTACAAGCTGTACCAAAATTCAATATCAGGCTACAGTAAAGCTCCATGGGGTCTTTCCGTCCTGTCGCGGGTAACCTGCATCTTCACAGGTACTATAATTTCACCGAGTCTCTCGTTGAGACAGTGCCCAGATCGTTACGCCTTTCGTGCGGGTCGGAACTTACCCGACAAGGAATTTCGCTACCTTAGGACCGTTATAGTTACGGCCGCCGTTTACTGGGGCTTCGATTCAGAGCTTCGCTTGCGCTAACCCCTCCTCTTAACCTTCCAGCACCGGGCAGGCGTCAGCCCCTATACTTCGCCTTGCGGCTTCGCAGAGACCTGTGTTTTTGCTAAACAGTCGCCTGGGCCTATTCACTGCGGCTCTTCGAGGCTATTCACCTCAAAAAGCACCCCTTCTCCCGAAGTTACGGGGTCATTTTGCCGAGTTCCTTAACGAGAGTTCTCTCGCTCACCTTAGGATTCTCTCCTCGCCTACCTGTGTCGGTTTGCGGTACGGGCACCTTTTATCTCGCTAGAGGCTTTTCTTGGCAGTGTGGAATCAGGAACTTCGGTACTCTATTTCCCTCGCTGTCACAGCTCAGCCTGTTCGAAAAGCGGATTTTCCTACTTCTCAGCCTAACTGCTTAGACGCGCATATCCAACAGCGCGCTTACCCTATCCTCCTGCGTCCCCCCATCACTCAAACGATAAAGAGGTGGTACAGGAATATCAACCTGTTGTCCATCGCCTACGCCTTTCGGCCTCGGCTTAGGTCCCGACTAACCCTGAGCGGACGAGCCTTCCTCAGGAAACCTTAGGCATTCGGTGGATGAGATTCTCACTCATCTTTCGCTACTCATACCGGCATTCTCACTTCTAAGCGCTCCACGGGTCCTTCCGATCCCGCTTCACAGCCCTTAGAACGCTCTCCTACCACTGACATCGTAGATGTCAATCCACAGCTTCGGTGATACGTTTAGCCCCGGTACATTTTCGGCGCAGAGTCACTCGACCAGTGAGCTATTACGCACTCTTTAAATGGTGGCTGCTTCTAAGCCAACATCCTGGTTGTCTAAGCAACTCCACATCCTTTTCCACTTAACGTATACTTTGGGACCTTAGCTGGTGGTCTGGGCTGTTTCCCTTTTGACTACGGATCTTATCACTCGCAGTCTGACTCCCACGGATAAGTCTTTGGCATTCGGAGTTTGTCTGAATTCGGTAACCCGATGAGGGCCCCTAGTCCAAACAGTGCTCTACCTCCAAGACTCTTACTACGTGAGGCTAGCCCTAAAGCTATTTCGGAGAGAACCAGCTATCTCCAAGTTCGATTGGAATTTCTCCGCTACCCACACCTCATCCGCGCACTTTTCAACGTGCGTCGGTTCGGGCCTCCATCCAGTGTTACCTGGACTTCACCCTGGACATGGGTAGATCACCTGGTTTCGGGTCTACGACTACATACTAATACGCCCTATTCAGACTCGCTTTCGCTGCGGCTCCGTCTCTTCAACTTAACCTTGCATGTAATCGTAACTCGCCGGTTCATTCTACAAAAGGCACGCCATCACCCATAAACGGGCTCTGACTACTTGTAGGCACACGGTTTCAGGATCTCTTTCACTCCCCTTCCGGGGTGCTTTTCACCTTTCCCTCACGGTACTGGTTCACTATCGGTCACTAGGGAGTATTTAGCCTTGGGAGATGGTCCTCCCTGCTTCCGACCGGATTTCACGTGTCCGGCCGTACTCAGGATCCACTCAGGAGGGAACGAAGTTTCAACTACAGGGCTGTTACCTTCTATGACGGGCCTTTCCAGACCGCTTCATCTACCCCGTTCCTTTGTAACTCCATGTTGAGTGTCCTACAACCCCGAAAGGCAAGCCTTTCGGTTTGGGCTGTTCCCGTTTCGCTCGCCGCTACTCAGGGAATCGCGTTTGCTTTCTCTTCCTCCGGGTACTTAGATGTTTCAGTTCCCCGGGTCTGCCTTCAGTACCCTATGTATTCAGGTAAAGATACTACTCCATTACGAGCAGTGGGTTCCCCCATTCGGAAATCTCCGGATCAAAGCTTACTTACAGCTCCCCGAAGCATATCGGTGTTAGTCCCGTCCTTCATCGGCTCCTAGTGCCAAGGCATCCACCGTGCGCCCTTTCTAACTTAACCTACGACAAATGATCAGCGTCGTGTCTCTAGTCAGCTTCGCTCGTTCAGATCCTCACGTGCCCTAGCACGCTCCGGTCTTCACTCCCTCGCTTCCTCGACCTTCTCGCTGCTGATTTGTCTTTATTTACTCTTAAAATAAGAGAGAAAAACTAAAATGGCGATTACTCGGTTCTTGCTTGGTTTCTTCTATACGATTATCTAGTTTTCAAAGAACGATGTTTTGAGAGATTGTTCTCTCAAAACTAAACAAACAAAGAACGTGTCACAAACCGTTTTGTCTGGCTCATAGGTCCAGCTTTATCCTTAGAAAGGAGGTGATCCAGCCGCACCTTCCGATACGGCTACCTTGTTACGACTTCACCCCAATCATCTGTCCCACCTTAGGCGGCTGGCTCCTTACGGTTACCCCACCGACTTCGGGTGTTACAAACTCTCGTGGTGTGACGGGCGGTGTGTACAAGGCCCGGGAACGTATTCACCGCGGCATGCTGATCCGCGATTACTAGCGATTCCGGCTTCATGCAGGCGAGTTGCAGCCTGCAATCCGAACTGAGAATGGTTTTGTGGGATTGGCTCCACCTCGCGGCTTCGCTGCCCTTTGTACCATCCATTGTAGCACGTGTGTAGCCCAGGTCATAAGGGGCATGATGATTTGACGTCATCCCCACCTTCCTCCGGTTTGTCACCGGCAGTCACCTTAGAGTGCCCAACTAAATGCTGGCAACTAAGATCAAGGGTTGCGCTCGTTGCGGGACTTAACCCAACATCTCACGACACGAGCTGACGACAACCATGCACCACCTGTCACTCTGTCCCCCGAAGGGGAACGTCCTATCTCTAGGAGTGTCAGAGGATGTCAAGACCTGGTAAGGTTCTTCGCGTTGCTTCGAATTAAACCACATGCTCCACCGCTTGTGCGGGCCCCCGTCAATTCCTTTGAGTTTCAGCCTTGCGGCCGTACTCCCCAGGCGGAGTGCTTAATGCGTTAGCTGCAGCACTAAAGGGCGGAAACCCTCTAACACTTAGCACTCATCGTTTACGGCGTGGACTACCAGGGTATCTAATCCTGTTTGCTCCCCACGCTTTCGCGCCTCAGCGTCAGTTACAGACCAGAAAGCCGCCTTCGCCACTGGTGTTCCTCCACATCTCTACGCATTTCACCGCTACACGTGGAATTCCGCTTTCCTCTTCTGCACTCAAGTCCCCCAGTTTCCAATGACCCTCCACGGTTGAGCCGTGGGCTTTCACATCAGACTTAAAGGACCGCCTGCGCGCGCTTTACGCCCAATAATTCCGGACAACGCTTGCCACCTACGTATTACCGCGGCTGCTGGCACGTAGTTAGCCGTGGCTTTCTGGTTAGGTACCGTCAAGGTACCGGCAGTTACTCCGGTACTTGTTCTTCCCTAACAACAGAGCTTTACGACCCGAAGGCCTTCATCGCTCACGCGGCGTTGCTCCATCAGACTTTCGTCCATTGTGGAAGATTCCCTACTGCTGCCTCCCGTAGGAGTCTGGGCCGTGTCTCAGTCCCAGTGTGGCCGATCACCCTCTCAGGTCGGCTACGCATCGTCGCCTTGGTGAGCCGTTACCTCACCAACTAGCTAATGCGCCGCGGGCCCATCTGTAAGTGACAGCCGAAACCGTCTTTCAGTTCTTCCTCATGCAAGGAAGAAGATTATCCGGTATTAGCTCCGGTTTCCCGAAGTTATCCCGATCTTACAGGCAGGTTGCCCACGTGTTACTCACCCGTCCGCCGCTAATCTCAAGGAGCAAGCTCCTCGAGATTCGCTCGACTTGCATGTATTAGGCACGCCGCCAGCGTTCGTCCTGAGCCAGGATCAAACTCTCCAAGAAAGTTGATATAGCTCATAAAAATAACGTTGGCTTCATTTCGTTAGAAATGAATAATTATTGTTTGTTGACGTTTTTGTTTGTTTAGTTTTCAAAGAACAATTGACTTGTTATGGAGCGGGTGATGGGAATCGAACCCACAACAACAGCTTGGAAGGCTGTGGTTTTACCACTAAACTACACCCGCATATAAGATTGTTTGATGGTCGGGAAAACAGGATTCGAACCTGCGACCCCTTGGTCCCAAACCAAGTGCTCTACCAAGCTGAGCTATTTCCCGGTATGTTTTATGGCGCGCCCGAAAGGAGTCGAACCCATAACCTTCTGATCCGTAGTCAGACGCTCTATCCAATTGAGCTACGGGCGCATCTTTTGAAACAACTTTTATATATTAACACATCGCTTTGTTTGTGTCAACATATATTTTGGTGCGGCCGAGAGGACTTGAACCTCCACGGTGTTGCCACCACTAGGCCCTCAACCTAGCGCGTCTGCCGATTCCGCCACGACCGCGTATCAATTAGCGACAAAATCAATCATATCACAATTAAAATTGTATTTCAACTGGAAATGAATGGTGCGGGTGAAGGGAGTCGAACCCCCACGCCTTACGGCGCCAGATCCTAAGTCTGGTGCGTCTGCCAATTCCGCCACACCCGCATTAGTGATGGCTGGGCTAGCTGGATTCGAACCAACGAATGACGGAGTCAAAGTCCGTTGCCTTACCGCTTGGCTATAGCCCAATATTATTTTAAAGAATAAGAAACAGGAAATGGATTTAATGCATCTCCCGTCCCTGATGACCCCTACGGGATTCGAACCCGTGTTACCGCCGTGAAAGGGCGGTGTCTTAACCGCTTGACCAAGGGGCCGGATATTTAAATGGCGGAGAAGGAGGGATTTGAACCCTCGCGCCGCTTTCGCGACCTACACCCTTAGCAGGGGCGCCTCTTCAGCCAACTTGAGTACTTCCCCAAAATGGCTCCGCAGGTAGGACTCGAACCTACGACCGATCGGTTAACAGCCGATAGCTCTACCACTGAGCTACTGCGGAATAATTCAAATGTTTTCTTCTCAACAAGGTGATTACCTTATCGACTCTTACAATTATAATAACGTCTGGGTGCAAAGTCAATATGATTTTTCAAAGAAATAATAACAAATAAAAATCCTACTCTATTTTAACTTCCTTGACCTTTACCAATCTCCCTTTGCATTTCCCGCAGACATAGCGCGCTATATCAATTCTTCTTTTTCTTTTATAAGTTAAACTGCAGCTTGAGCATTTATATATTAAGATTTTTTTCGATGTTCGTCTAGCTCTTGTCTCAGGAAGCTGGCTGCAATATCTTGGGGCATTCACTTTATTCAACAGCCTTTTAAAATCGAGATCACGGTGCTGATATCCCTTACCTTCTAGATGAAGATGGTAATGACAAAGTTCATGTTTGATAATGCCGATTAATTCCGATTCACCGAAATGTTCAAGATACCTTTTATTGATATCAATATTATGGGTTCCCAATAGATACCTTCCGCCAGTCGAACGTAATCTAGAGTTAAATGTTGCTTTGTGTTTAAAGGGCTTGCCGAATTCCTCTATTGAGATTTTTTCTACCAGTCTTTGTAGTTCTTTATCCTCCATATCCCTCTCCTTACTTTCTTACGAACATGACAACCTATTATAGCATATATTGTATATACACTTAAGATAGATCCTTTTCGGGAGGTTTGTTTATGCCTGCTTGGTTTCAGAACCAAATGAAAAGAGCTTTTTATGAAAAAAACCGCTACCAGATTAAATTGCTTAATCAGTGCTGGTTTTTTTACAGAAAAAAACACTGCTCTTAATAATAGAGGTTTGTTTAATGATGAGGCAGAATATTTTTCGAGCTTAAGCAGATGACCAATTTCAGGTTTTTTAGGTCATCTATTTTATTTAGCGGCTAACATTTTATGAGTAGGTTCCCAAGAATCTTATCTGATTTGCTCCTTAGATCACCCTAGCAGACAGACATTTCTATTACTCCAATTTATCTGACTTCCAAGTAAATTGGTTCTGCTTTGATTTTTAAGAACGGGCCTATTCTCTTGTAAATGTAACAACTCGCCCTCATGAATATTTACTTCACGAAGGCAAAAGCTGTTACGATATACAAAAAAATGAACGTTGACTACTCGGACGGAGGAAGCATTGTTAATGCGACACGACCTTTTTTCATATCTACGGAATCAACCCATACCGTAACTACGTCCCCAACAGATACAACATCTAACGGGTGTTTTACAAATCGTTTGCTTAGCTTAGAAATATGAACAAGGCCATCCTGTTTAACCCCTATGTCGACAAATGCACCGAAATCAACTACATTTCGCACCGTCCCTTGTAGCTCCATTCCTGTCTTTAAGTCTTCAAGTTTTAATACATCTTTTTTAAGGAGCGGGCGCGGTAAATCATCACGAGGATCGCGTTCAGGTCTCACCAAAGCATCCACTATATCTTTTAAGGTCAGCTCTCCAATCGAAAGTTCTTCGGAAACTGTTTTTAGATCAAGGCCGTTTAAGGCTCTCTTTAACTCTTCGGTTCCTAAATCCTTTGTAGTAAAGCCCAGGTTTGTTAGTATTTTTTTCACTTCGTCATAATTCTCAGGGTGAATTCCTGTCCGGTCGAGCGGCTGCTTGCCATCCAATACACGAAGGAAGCCGATTGCCTGTTCAAACGTCTTAGCTCCTAGCCGGGGAACTTTCTTCAATTGCGCTCTACTTGTAAATTTCCCTTCCTCCTCACGCATTTTGACAATATTGTTGGCGGCTGTTTTTGTCAAGCCCGCAACATATTGCAGCAAAGATGATGAAGCAGTATTGACGTTGACACCAACCTGGTTAACGGCGGTTTCCACGACAAAGTGCAGGGATTCAGAAAGTCTTTTTTGAGAAACATCATGCTGATATTGGCCGACACCAACTGATTTCGGATCAATTTTTACTAATTCAGCCAGCGGATCTTGGAGCCTGCGAGCAATTGAAACAGCGCTTCTTTCTTCAACATGGAAGTTCGGAAATTCTTCCCTTGCCAAGTCTGAAGCGGAGTATACACTTGCACCTGCTTCATTGACAATCAAGTAGAAAATGTCCTCCTCTTCTTTAAGAATATCAGCGACAAATTGTTCAGTTTCCCTTGAGGCAGTACCATTCCCGATGGCCACCATTTCTACTTTGAATTCACGAAGAATTGTTTTCACTTTATCAATTGCTTCCTTTGTTTTCGAAACAGGCGGATGCGGATAGATTACATCAATTTTCAACACCTTGCCGGTTTCGTCCACTACGGCCAGTTTACAACCAGTCCGATAGGCAGGGTCCACTCCAAGGACGACTTTCCCTTTTAACGGGGGCTGTAGCAGCAGATTTCGGAGGTTCTCTGAAAAAATATGTATGGCTTGCTCTTCTGCTTTTTCGGTTAGCTCGCTGCGAATTTCCCGCTCAATGGATGGCTGAATTAACCGTTTATAGCTGTCTTCAATGGCCTCAAGGACATAAACAGCTGATGGCGATTGTTCTTTTTGGATCCACTTTTTCGAAAGATATTCCTGAATGACATCTACATTCATTTTTATCGAAACCCGAAGGATATCCTCTTTTTCGCCGCGGTTTAAAGCAAGAATGCGGTGAGGGACGATTTTACTTACTGGTTCCTCATACTCATAATACATTTCGTAGACTTTTTTCTCGTCTTTTTCCGAGTCTTTCTCAACAGATACGACAGCACCAGATTTGAAGGTTTGCTGACGAATCCACTTACGGCCTTCTGCATCGTCAGAAACCATTTCAGCAATGATATCCCTTGCTCCAGCCAATGCATCTTCAATGGTAAGGACTTCTTTTTCTTCTGATAAAAATTCTTTCGCCTTGTCTTCAATACTTGCAGCCGGGAAAGTCATAAGCCACTCAGCTAATGGTTCAAGCCCTTTTTCTTTGGCAACCGTAGCCTTTGTCCGCCTTTTTTGTTTATACGGGCGGTACAAATCCTCTACCTCTTGTAGTTTTTCAGCTTTGGTAATGCTCTGTTGTAATTCTTCCGTTAACTTTCCTTGTTCAGCAATGATTCTTAAAACTTCTTCTTTTCTTTGTTCAAGGTTTTGAATATACTGCCACCGTTCCAAAATGTTCCGAATTTGCACCTCATCAAGAGCACCCGTCATTTCTTTCCGATATCTAGCAATAAAGGGCACTGTATTCCCGTCATTCAATAATGAGATTACATTTTTAACTTGCTTATATGAAATGGACAGCTCGGCAGATATTTTTCCTAATAACTGATCCTCTTTTACCAATGTTTCCGTCACTAAGCATCATCCTCCAATCCGCTTTTCCATATTGTATCAAAATAACAAAGGGGTTTCATAATAAAGCTTCTTCTCTCTAACCATTTGTAGCTGTCGGACAGACAACTATCACTATCGTAAAACCGAGATTTATTATCGGATAGCTCCCCTTTACTATTGGTTAACCTTTAATGACTGGACATAAAGCATAAGACCAGTAAAAGAAAAAGCAAGCTATTCCAGCTTGCTTTTGAGCAGTATTTTGTATGAGGTCAGAGGTATGTATGAAAAAACGCTCTTTACCAAAAAGAGCGTAATTTTCTAAAATTCGATGAGTCCAAGGCTTACCTGTAAGGCATCATCGACTTTTTCCATCATTTCGTCATCGAGATGGGTAATTTTATCGGTTAACCGCTGTTTATCAATTGTGCGAATCTGTTCTAACAGAATGACCGAATCTCGTTCAAATCCGTAGCGCTTCGCATCAATTTCAACATGAGTAGGAAGCTTTGCCTTTTGAATTTGAGCAGTAATCGCTGCAACAATAACTGTGGGACTAAACCGATTCCCGATGTCGTTTTGGATGACAAGCACAGGACGGACTCCTCCTTGTTCAGAGCCGACAACTGGGGACAGGTCCGCGAAATATACGTCACCACGCTTGACAATCAAAGGTTTACCCTCCGCTTACAAGACGTTCAACAGTATGTTCTGCCTCATATTCTGCTTGAAATGCTTCCGATGCAATTCGAAGATTAATCTTTGCCATTTCCATGTACCCACGTCTCATAGACTCGCGAATTTGTCTTTTTTTTCGTTCGCGTAAATACATTTTTGTGGCCTGGTAGATAAATTCACTGCGATTTACATTTTCTAGTTTAACGAAACCATCTAGCTCCGTTAAAAGATGCTGCGGTAATTTCACCAAGATTTCCGTAGTTGCGCTGGATTCAGACACAAACATACACCTCCACCATGACTACAAACCAATTTTTAGCTAATCAGAATTTCTGTTTGAATTCCGAATGCATTTAATAACTTCGCCCATGAACCGCTCTATCGGAATTTTCCGTTTTAGAGAAATCCATATATCTATACCATCTTTTATAATAACACTAATCATGCCCCATGCATAGACTAAATATGATTCCTACTGTATTATAAGCCAATAAAAGTACCTTTTATGCACTATTTAGGCACAATATCATAAATATGTTGAAATTTAATGATTTACTCCTTTTTCTTATGAAAGGAGATCGTTTTTTATATCCGTTACTTTTCCGCCTTGTTTGTAAACACGAGGAACTCGTTTTGTTATAACACATGGCACTTCGTAATTAATCGTGTCCAATTTGGCTGCTATTTCATTGATGGAAATAAACTCGTCGCCTTGACGTCCAATCAATGTTACTTGAGTCCCGATCGGAACATAATATGGAAGCCGAATCATGCATTGGTCCATACAGATCCTGCCAACAATCGGCACCCGCTGGCCATCAACCAGCACTTCCTGACCTTGGAGCTTGCGGAGCCAGCCATCTGCATAACCAATCGGAAGCGTGCCAATCCATTCATCCTCTACGCTTCCGTAAGTAGCTCCGTAGCTTACTTTATCGCCGCTTTTGTGCCTTTTCACATTGACTAACTTCACTTGCATTGAAAATGCCTCTCTAAGTGGAAATGGAATCTCATTTTTCATTTCGATAGATGGTGTCAGGCCATACATCGAAATGCCGATCCTTACTGCATTAAAGTAAGCTTTTGGAAAACGAATGGCCGCAGCACTATTGCTAGTGTGAATATACTTTGGCCGGGTTTTAAGATGATGGATCATCTCTTCAAAACGAGTATACTGCTCTTTAAAATATTGGTTATTCAATTCATCTGCTGTTGCATAATGTGTAAAAATGCCTTCAAAATAAAAGCGATCATCTTCAATGATCAATTGCTCTACCTCTGATAATTCCTCACAGGTGCGCACACCAAGTCTGCCCATACCAGTATCCACTTTGATATGCAGCGACAACTTTTCACCGGTACTAAGATGTTTTCTAGCTTCCTCAAGCCATTCCTTTTGAAAAATCGTTAGGGTTAGATTAAATTGGACTGCAACTTTTGCATCCTCTGGGCGGGATGCTCCAAGAACGAGAATTGGTGCACTAATCCCTTTATTCCTTAAAGCAATTGCTTCATCCATAAAAGCAACTGCCAGATAAGTAGCCCCTGCATTTAGTGCAGTCTTTGCTACATGGAGATCACCGTGGCCATACGCGTTTGCTTTGACAACAGCAAATATGTCGACCCCTTGAGGTAGATGCTCCTTAAATACGTTGAGATTCTCCGTAATACAATCCAGATCGACTTCTGCCCATGTATCACGATAGAAAAATCCCTGATTATTCATGCTTTACACTTCCTAAAATAAGGGTAAATTAAAAACATTATTTCATTTTACCACATTGATTAGAAAGTCGCGTAAATTTTGATTAATTTCCATGTTTTTACCAAAATAAAAAAACAGGCCCGTCATTGAGCCTGCCTCGAAAAAATTATTTCACCGCATCACCTTGGACTGATTGGGCTATTTGAATCATTTCATCCTTAGACAGATTTTTTGACGCAATCATGTAATCTACTCCGCCCTGAGACCATGTGATGGAGTGATCTGTTACAGCACCTACGGTAGCACCAATGTCTACCAGATCCCCAGTAACTTCAGTTGGGACCATGGATGCCACTTTTGCAGAGACCTTTTCTTGAACAAGAGTAAACGATTTCTTACCGTCATATGTGAGTACAGCCCTTGTGCCATCTTCTATTTTCATTTCTTTCTCGCCAATCAGCTTTGTCCCTTTCAGTTCATACGTTGGATACTTAACCGTAAAGCTTTGGTCGCTTCCCTTGGCCATTGCCGGCATACCAAGCTCTGCACGAGTCATGTTCTTTTGCATATCGAAATCATCTTTGTTAAAGCTGGCTTTAAAATTGACTTTTGAAAATTCAACTGTCACAAGAGCGTTACGATCAGGATCCATGACTTTGACTACAGCAGGTGACAAATCCCGTTTATTCAGTTTAATTTCCTGGAAGGGAAGCATGCTGTTATTTTGATAACGGGTTTTCGTTTCAAAAACATAATAGTCCTTCGTAACAGAAAACTTAGCATCTTTATCCATAATAATATCCTTAATCAGCGATTCATACAGATACGCCTGGCTGCTATTTTGCGGCCAATCACTTTGGAAACGGAAGCTTTTCTTCAGTGCTGGAGTCAACACAAATACTCCCTGATCGTTCCTTAATATCATTTGACTTTGGTCTTTTTCGGCATTCCTCAAATTCACCCGATAAAAGGTGGGATCTTTATGCCAAATTTCCACATTATAAACCTGCGACTCAGAGCCCATTTTCAATGTCATTTTTGCATCAACCTTGTAACTGGATAAGTCATCCAGTTTGTTGTTTAAATCTTTCACAACATCACCTTGGGACTTTGTGCCGCAGGCTGCAAGTAAAATGACGATCAGCCCAATCATAAGCAGCAATAACTTTTTCCTCATTCCTTCAACCCCTTCTTGTCTCATTTCATATAAGATTTGAGAAGAGAAAGGCAGGAACCAGGCTGGCCTTGTCTCTCCTATTTCCCTATGAATATATGAGACAACTTCAGGGAATATGCAGACAGGCTTTTGATTAAATTTATTTTCCTATTCTCCCTCCATTACCACCTGGGCAACCGCATAGTCCCTGCTATGGGAGATGGACAGGTAAACCTTACCTTCAGGCTTGGCAAAATAGGGCTTTCCAAGAGGATCCGTTTGGATTTCGATATCTAAAAAGGATAAGTCCTTTCCAATTCCAGTTCCAGCTGCTTTCGAAAAGGCTTCTTTGGCCGCAAACCTTCCAGCCAAAAACTCAACCCTCCGCCTTCCTGATAAGGTATTAAACAGTCTTTTTTCATTTGCAGTTAACACTCGGTCTGCAAATTTACCCTGCCGGTTTAAGAGTTCCTCTATTCGAGAGAGTTCAATGATATCAATGCCAATTCCTTTAATCATGTATTATCTTCCTTCTATTTAAATTATCGCCAGCATAATAGTGTACAAGACCCAAAATCCGGTTAAGATGAATAGGGAGAGGAGTTTGGATATGTTTACAAGAACAGAAAGCCTTCGCGATTACATTCGCCTTTATCCAGTAGTTTCTACCATTATTTCCATCCATATTATTCTATACTTATGTACCATTTTACCAATATTCCCTAACATATGGTTTGTTGAAACCTTCTCTGGCGTAAACTTATATATAACGGAGGGGGAATATTGGCGCCTGATTACACCTACGTTTATGCACAGTAGTTTCTCCCATATGCTATTTAATAGTTTTTCACTTGTCATCTTCGGCCCAGCACTTGAGCGTATGATTGGAAGCAGACGTTTTATTTTTGTTTACCTCTTTTCAGGTTTCATTGCCAATCTAGCAACCTTTTGGCTCGAACCGCTGACTTATACTCATGTTGGATCCAGCGGAGCGATTTTTGGCTTATTTGGATATTACATCAGCATCATTATGTTCCGCAAATCCATGCTATCGCGCCAGAACTCGCAAATTATTGTGACCCTTTTGGTCATCAGCTTAATTATGACCTTCCTGCAGCCTAATATTAATATTACTGCCCATTTGTTTGGATTATTGGGTGGATTCGTGATTGGAGCTGTTCCGTATTTTAATAAAAAGGATTTTTCCGATTCAATCAAAGGTGTTTCCTATTGGGCAGGAAGTAAAAAAAGGAGATTGTCCTTCCAATCTCCATTAAAGACGTTTATATGGGCAATCGTTATCATAATGGCCATTATCGGACTAATGGCGCAAAAGTGACAGGGGCAGACTCGAAACCATCAATCGTTGTTTTTCTTCATATGCTTGTAGTACCAGGCAAAGACCGCTGAATATCCTCCTGTTCCATATCCATCAAGCTCCCGCCCCCGATGCCGGACCCTGATTTCACAAAGACCCTAGCATTCCCAGCAGGGCGAAGACAGAGGCGAAGTTCACCGAAAAACACAGCTTTCCGACTGCTCATGAAGCTTTCCTTACAGCTAAAAAAGAGCATGGAAGTCATCCATGCTCTGGGCATTTATTAATGATTAAAACTTCTAGGTTTTGATTTGCCGCCTGTTCTTTTTTCACCGCTTCTAGGCTTAACTGGCGCCTTTTTACGGCGATCAGAGTTATATCCACGGGAATCATCTTTTCTGCGGCGGTCACGGTCAAATGGTTTTCTTTCTTTTTTCGATGGCAGCGGCTGTTCTTCTGTCAACTTAACAGGAGTAGTATCTGGTTCTTTTGTTAACATCTTTAGAACCGCAGCAACAACAGTGGATGCATCATATGTTTCCAAAAGTTCGTCGGCAGCTGCTTTATAAAATTGCAAATTATTAGCATCAATCGTTTGCTCAATCTTATCAAGGACTGCACGCTGCTGCCCTTCAAGAGCTTCATCAAGGGTAGGCGGCTTCATTCTTTCCATTTTCCGTTTCGTTGTTTTTTCAACAACAAATAAATACGGCTTTTCTCTAGGTGTTATAAACGTCATAGCAACACCGGTTTTTCCAGCGCGCCCTGTACGGCCGATACGGTGAACATAGCTTTCAGGATCTTGTGGAATGTCGAAATTGTATACGTGAGTTACGCCGGAGATATCCAGACCTCTCGCTGCAACATCTGTTGCTACCAAGACATCAATTGTTCCCTCTTTAAATTTGCGAAGGACGGAAAGACGTTTGGCCTGACTTAAATCACCATGAATACCTTCAGCTGTATAACCTCTTAAATTTAAAGCTTCTGACAATTCGTCCACACGGCGCTTTGTACGTCCAAAAACAATCGCTAATTCCGGTGATTGAATATCAAGCAGTCTTGTTAAGACATCAAACTTATTCTTTTCCTGTACTTCCAGGTAATACTGTTCAATCGATGGAACCGTCATTTCTTTTGTTTTTACCCGAACGATTTGCGGATCTTTCATGAACTTTTCCGCAATCCGTTGGATCGGTGCAGGCATCGTTGCTGAAAACAGAAGGGTTTGGCGCTCTTCCGGAATTTCTTTGAGGATGGTTTCAATATCCTCAATAAATCCCATATTTAGCATTTCGTCCGCTTCATCCAAAATAACCGTATTAACATTATCAAGACGAATAGTCCTTCTGTTAATATGATCCAAAAGACGTCCTGGAGTCCCGACAATAATATGCGGTGATTTCTTTAAAGAACGAATTTGGCGGCCAATGTCCTGCCCCCCGTAAATCGGAAGCACACGGGCCCTTTTTCCAGCGCCAATTTTATAAAGCTCCTCTGAAACTTGGATCGCCAGTTCCCTTGTTGGCGCGATAATAATTCCTTGAATGGCTTCTACATGTGTTTGGACTTTTTCCACTAACGGAATTCCAAAAGCAGCTGTTTTTCCTGTTCCTGTTTGAGCCTGGCCGATCACGTCTTTATTCTCTAAGCTTAGAGGAATCGTCTCTGCCTGGATAGGGGTAGCTTCCTCGAATCCCATTTTTAGTACAGCCTTCAGTGTAGCCTGGCTTAGGCCTAAATCTTCAAACTTCGTCAATGTTCATTCTCCTTCATCTATTTAACAATATTTTTTATCTCTAGTGCTAAATCTATACTCCCGTACGCAATGGTAACATATTTATTTTACCAAAAAAAAGACATTCTCCAAAGGAGTATGCCTGATTTCGTCATTTCTTAGACACGTTGAATACAATCATACCATTAATATTAGTTTAATGCAAATTCCCGGTTACCCTTTAAAAAAGGTAAGGCTCCGGAAACCGAGACCCTTATTTCTCCACAAAAATATGAAATTTCACTTGTCCCACTACGGAGTATCTGCCTGCAGGGCTTTTACAATCTCCTCTAATTTCATTCCGCGGGAAGCTTTTACCAGCACAAGGGTTTTGTCATTCACATAATGCATCAATTTTTGAAGAAGCTCTGTTTTGTCTAAAAAAGCAAATA
Organism: Neobacillus endophyticus; assembly: GCF_013248975.1. Lineage (GTDB taxonomy): Bacteria > Bacillota > Bacilli > Bacillales > Cytobacillaceae > Neobacillus > Neobacillus endophyticus. Next base: position 1,866,352 of record NZ_JABRWH010000001.1, on the reverse strand, counting down.
CCTGATGTTCACCTAAAAATTTCCTAGCACCCTCAGCAATGTGGTTACCTAATTTTCCATATGTAAAAAGATAATCAATTTTCTCTTGGTCCATAGCTTCTCCCACTTTTAAATGGTACTGTTCCTCCTCAGGACCAAGTTCAAGCATATCACCAAGAACGAGGATTTTCCGTTCATAACCTTTCAGGTTTGATACTAGTTCAATGGCCGCCATCATGGAAGTAGGGCTGGCATTGTAAGCATCATTTATGATCTTTTCTCCGTGGCGGCCTTCCACTAATTCCATCCGCATATTCGTTAGTTTAATCGTGTGCAAGCCTTCATTGATGGTTTCAAAAGGAATTTCAAAATAGCGGGCGATCAACATGGCAGCCAAAGCGTTCAAAATATTGTGAGTACCTAAAATAGGCAGTTCAAATACCTCGCTGGATGCGTTAATGGTAAAACGTGTACCCTTATCCAACTGGGTTATGTCAATTGGGTATAGATCATTTGATTCCCTGCGGCCAAATGTTTGCACTTGCACATTGCCTTTGTGGCGATGAATACGCTCCATTAACAGCGGTTCATCACCATGTAAAACGGCAAGTCCTCCATCCTTAAGGCCCTGCAAAATTTCAAGCTTCGCTTCGGCAATACCTTCTCTTGAACCAAGATCAAGCAGATGGGATTCCCCAATATTTGTAATAACAACTGCATCAGGGCAAGCCAAATTTGTTAAAAAAGCAATTTCACCTCTGCCGCTCATACCCATTTCAAGAACAGCAATTTCCGTATCTTCTTCCAAACTTAGAACTGTTAATGGCAGGCCAATGTGATTGTTAAAGTTCCCACCCGTTTTTTGAACTTTGTATTTTAAGGACAATAAGCTTGCAGTCATATCCTTCGTAGTAGTTTTTCCGTTACTTCCGGTAATACCGACTACACGTACCTGCAATTGTTTCCGATATTTCCGCGCTAATTCCTGGAGGGCTACTAGGCAGTCCTCGACCAAAATAATTGGTAAATGAAGCGGCGGATTAGGTACGTCCTTTTGCCAGAACGCAGCCGCTGCGCCTTTTTCAATAGCACTTGCTACATATTGATGTCCGTCCGCATGTTCACCTTTAAAAGGGACAAATAAATTTCCCTTTTCTATTTTTCGCGAGTCGATCGAAACCCCAGTAATCAACCGCTCGGCAAATGGGGTGATATCATTCAGAGCATCTGCCATTTCGGCAATCTGCCTCAGGGAACGTTTAATCATCTCTAATACCTCCTTATTTTTTTCAAAAATTGAAAACGGACACGGGATGAGCCGTGTCTGTCGAGTTTTTTTAAAGAATGTTAGAATGTATACTTAATATTTTGTTTTTCGGTATGTCTTTCGCGGGCGAGCTCCACAAGACGCTCGATTAATTGTGGATATTCTACACCTGTATGCTTCCACAACAGCGGGAACATGCTAAAAGGTGTGAAACCTGGCATCGTATTGACCTCGTTAATCAATACTTTGCCCTCTTTTGTTAAAAAGAAATCCGCACGAACCAGCCCGGAACAATCTAATGCCTTAAATGCACGGATGGCCATGTCTTTTATCTCTTCATACTCATGATCGGTAATTTCAGCAGGAATAATAAGTGCCGTTTCTCCATCTTCATATTTCGCCTTATAATCATAAAAATCCTTTTTCGGAACAATTTCCCCTGCTACAGAACATTCCGGAGCATCATTACCAAGGACACCCACCTCAATTTCGCGGGCAACGACACCTTCTTCTATGATGATTTTTCGGTCAAATTGGAACGCTTCCGCAAAAGCTGTTTCCAACTCAGCACGATTTCGGCATTTACTGATACCGACACTTGAGCCTAAGTTTGCAGGTTTCACAAAGCAAGGATAGCCAAGCTCATCTTCCACTTTGATATATGTTTGTTCCTTCGCAATTTCCCATTCACTTTTAATAAATGCAACATAATTTACTTGGGCAAGACCCGCCTGGGCAAAGATGTTTTTCATAATCACTTTATCCATGCCTGCAGCTGATGCTAATACGCCGTTTCCAACATACGGCATATTCAATAACTCCAATAATCCTTGTACTGTTCCATCTTCACCGTTCGGTCCGTGAAGCAGCGGAAAAATAACCTCTAGAGGGGCTTTTTCCTGGTTTTCCGCATGGAAAAGAGCAGGCGCCAAAGATAATGGAGATAATTGGCCTGCTTGATTAAATTCAAGTGCTTGAACCGTTTCAACCGGTTCTAAAAGCTCCGGCCCTTTTATCCAGCGGCCCTCTTCATTTATGTAAATCGGATGTATTTCAAATTTTTCTAGATCCAATGCTTTAATAACAGCAAGTGCAGTCTGTAATGATACTTTATGCTCAGCAGACTTTCCTCCATATAGTAAGCCTAATTTTGTTTTCATAGGTGGTACCCTCCATTTACTCATTCATGTTTTATTTTAACACTTTATTAAAGAATAAAGGAATTGACACAAATAAATTTCTACTCATTATTTTATGAAGTACAAGGCTTGCTTCAATACCATATGCAAAAATACCAAGCGATCCAAATTGACCGCAAAATAAAATCTCCCAAATCGGGAGAAAGCTAGATGATATTCAATTTCCATTCCCTTGTCTTTTTATCAAAAATAATTTTGGCGTGGCACGGCTGCTTGGCAATATGACGGTACTCCTCAGACATATCATCCATATTGGCAAAGTCACCCACAACCCAAACCGGAATTTCAATTTTCGCCCTTTGATGGTCGGCAGCTTTCAAAGAGATACATATTCCCTCTTTGATGAAGGGGGTTAATGACAGAAGGATCTCTTTATTTACTTTGGAAATGGTACGCTTTTTCCTTATGCCCAGGATCGATTTCTCCGGTTTCAATTCTCCAAGCTTATTGGAGATAGCTTCACTAAGCAAGTGAAAAAAGTCCTTAAAGCTGCGATAATAAATTTTGTTAAACCAGCCGTCATCATGTGCCAAATAAACAAACCGATTTCCCAGCTTATTATAAAAAGGCAATTTCAAATGGTGTTTATGGTGCCCAAGGTATAATAATTCCGCCATTTCCTGCCCTGTTAATTCATTTAATACTTCTTCTTCGATAAAATCAATCCAGCAAAAATCCCCGTATCCATATACATCCTCTGCAGCCATTTTGTGAATTTTATCTTCCGGACAATATTCAAGCAATGTATGCACATTAAACTCAGCATCATCAAAACGGTGCTTTAGCAGCAGCAGGTGATTTAATGAACCAGAAAAAGCAGCAACAAATTCATCGAATTCAATTCCGTAGGATATGACATACTGGTCTGACTGATTTAAATGAACATAAATAAGATCCCGTATGTCTTGATGATGCTTTTTCAAAACCAAACTCCTCCGATCAACTTTGTTAGAAAAGCCAAGCGCCACGATAGGGAACAATACTTCGGTTCGGGCTGAAAGTCTTCATATCTTTTTTACGATTTTGTTGTGACTCGGAAACCCAGGCGCTGATGGTAGACACTTAATTCTTCCTCATTTTATCAAATTATAGGTAAAATAGCTTATTTCAATTCTTTTACAAATAATAATCTTTGTTTAGCTTCGTTGCAACTATTAAATTTGAAAATTTTTCCTGAATGTATTGTGAGACAACTATTTCTTTGCTTACATAAAAGTTAAAATATGGATGCAAACAATAAAAAGATACATATTCCAAACAGACCGATTTGAAAGTACATACTTTTTTGCTTTGTTCTGATTAGTTGTGTGTCTATTTAAATCGCCCAGTGCATTAGGAACTTTTAAGTTACGTAGGTGCGGTGATACTTAACAGCTTCCGAGATCTAAAAATGTCTTGGATCCTAAATATAGCCGGGATTTATTTCGCTTGCTTCATCTGTGCCCATTACCGAAATGGGGGACGAATTCTTCCTTCCGAGTTGATCAAAGTCTCGACATCGTCTCACAACAGGAAAAAAAGTTAAAACGGATTTCCATCTGTATTTAAAGTCAGCAGCATTTATTGCCGTGCCGCTTTGTTGGGTATGCCCAAGCTCGACCTTGAACCAGCGCTTGCTATTTTGGGCTTATTTTCATTTCCGTCGCGTCATGGATGTTTTTCCTCCATCAGGAATGTCCGTCCGGTTTCTGCCATATATTTCTTAATAAGTTAGTTGGACTAGTATAGAATGTAATATTGGAAGCTACTAGGTAAGTACCTCGATGTTTACTATTTTTCATAAGTGAAGGTGAAGCATGAAGGAGTTTATTTTTTCTGTATTACAATTTTTAGCACAATTAGGCTACTTCGGAGTTGCCTTAGGTCTGATGATTGAAATTATCCCCAGTGAATTTGTATTAGCCTATGGCGGTTATATGATCGCCCAGGGGCATCTCCATTATCCAGGTGCCGTGATTGCCGGTGTGATCGGCGGAACGATTGCCCAATTATTTTTATATTGGGCAGGCTATTATGGCGGAAGGCCGTTTTTGGAAAAATACGGGAAGTACATCCTGATCAAAAAGAAACATATCGACATTTCCGAACAATGGTTTCAAAAATATGGAGCTGGAGTCATCTTTTCCGCCCGGTTTATTCCGGTTGTACGGCATGCAATTTCCATCCCCGCCGGGATTGCCAAAATGTCTTTGTCCAGGTTTACCCTCTATACTATTGCGGCTATGATACCGTGGACGATTCTTTTCCTTTATTTAGGACATGTCTTAGGAAAGAACTGGAGCTCCATTAAAGAATATGCCCATGCTTATACAATGCCAATCCTAATCGCAGCAATTTTAATTACTGTAATATACTTTTTAGTAAAAAAAACAAGGAAAACCACTGAATAGACCATTTCAGTGGTTTTTGTTTTTTAGATAATGGATGTTTTTACTACCATTACCGAGTTTATTTTTCATCGGCTTGATGATGCACTGTTCCACCTTTGCTTCTAACTCTTTTGTCCTTTACCCCTAATAAAGGACTGTTTCAACAATTCTCCGGACCCCTTTGTCCTTCATCACTCGGTAAAGGACCCTTAAAATAAAAAGCCTAGGAGAAACTCCCAGACTTTTTATCCTTATATACCGTTTTTCTCCCGAACCTGACTGGTTAAGAAATTCATAGAATCCTAGAAAACTTTATGAAAATAGAATCCACATTTTACTTTTTAAATTGGTATGGCAATGTAGCAACAATCACGTTCTTTTTATATAAAAGATACGTACGGATTAAAAGGCTCGATTGATTATGCAAAATGTTGTGCCAGTTCTTCTTGGGTATAAATTGCGGAATCAATACCGTCACTTGATAATTGTTTTCTTCCGCTTTGTGTTCAACCGTATCAATAAATTTCGATAAAGGCTGCAATATACTGCGGTATCGCGATTGCAGGGTGACAAGCCTGACATCAGGCTGCCATTTTTCCCATTTCTCCGCAAACTTTTTCTCATCTTCACGGTCGAAAGATACATACACAGCAAAGATTTGATCGGTAATCGATTTAGCATAGTTGATGGTATGTTCCACAACTTTTGTAATTCCGGCAACTGGAACAATAATCACGTTCCCTTCAACCGGAACAGCTGGTTCTTCCGCATATATTCTTAGTTGTTCCCCAACTGCTTCATAATGCTTATTGACCCTGATAAACAGGATAACGATAAGAGGTAAAAAGATAAACACAAACCAGACCTGACTAAATTTAGTTACAAAGAAAATCAATAATACAGTCAAAGTAATAAGGGCACCTATAAGGTTAGCGGTAAGCTTCGCCAGCCAGCCGCTAGGTTTTTCACGGAGCCATTTCACAATCATTCCGGTTTGTGACAAAGTGAAAGGAATAAATACCCCCACTGCATAAAGCGGGATTAAATGCCCTGTCTCTCCGTGGAAAGCAATAATGAGTAAAATGGAAGCGACCCCTAAAGAAACAATCCCATTTGAATATCCGAGGCGGTCTCCCCTGATCGTAAACATCCGGGGCATATATTTATCTTTTGCCAAATTAAAAGCTAGTAACGGAAAGGCAGAAAAGCCGGTATTTGCAGCTAACACCAAAATAAGAGCGGTTGTTCCTTGGAAAAAAAAGTAAAAATAACTCCGGCCAAAGGTCTCTCTGGCAATTTGCGAAACAACAGTTTCATTTGCATTCGGCGCGATTCCATAATAAAAAGCTAAAAACGTAATCCCTGAGAATAATATAGCCAAAAGAGAACCCATTAGTACAAGAGTCTTGGCTGCATTATTAGGGGCTGGATCCTTAAAATTCGGAATGGCATTGGAAATAGCCTCAACTCCCGTTAGTGCGGAACAACCGGAAGCAAAAGCCCGCAACAACAAAAACAAGGTAATCCCTTGTACAGGGGCACCAATTGGAGCATGAGAACTTGCAGGAATTTGACCGGTTGCGATTTTAAAAACACCTACAATAATCAAAATAATGATAGCTAAAACAAACAAATAAACTGGATAAGATAAAATTGTAGCAGATTCCGTTAATCCGCGCAGGTTCAAAATGGTAATGATAGCTACCAAAATGCAGGCGATCAGAACCGTATGCTGGTGCAGTGCCGGGAAAGCAGAGGTAACGGCATCTGTTCCTGCTGAAACACTAACGGCCACTGTCAAGATATAATCAACTAATAAAGAACCTCCAGCGATCAAACCTGGCTTCTCGCCCAAGTTTTCTTTTGAAACAACATAGGCACCCCCGCCATGGGGATAGGAAAAAATAATTTGCCGATACGATAAAATAAGGGCAGCTAACAGAAATAACACCCCGACTGCGATTGGGATGGAATACCAAAAAGCGACAACACTAATAGTTGCCAACACAATCAATATTTGTTCCGTCCCATAAGCGACAGAAGACAAAGCATCCGAAGATAGAATAGCTAAGGCTTTTAAAATATTCAGTTTATGTTCGCCCAAATCCGTGGATTTTAGCGGACGGCCAATTAAAAATCTTTTAATTGAAGAAAGCAAATTCTTCACCCACCTGAAGTAAATTACCGATTGATTTTATCATAGGATTATGAAAAAAATGAAGTGTTTTATAACAACTTCGTTAATCTTATTTAGCAAATCATTTATTTAAAAGACCATATGAAATAAAAAAGAGAAAGACCTGCTATACAAATCTTTCTCTTTTTATATTTATGTTCTATTTTGTTTGAGCGGTTTCTATCATGCGTTTCATGGCTAAAATTTGTCCTAAATGATTGGACTCATGGAAGACTGCAAAGTTCGCAACTTCACCAAATGTTTCTAGGCCCAAAAATGGTGTTTTCAATCTTTCATTGAAACTTTCAGCAGGAATTTCTTTAATTCGTATGATTTGATCCTTTAACCGAGCTGATAATTCTTGAATAGATGGAACATCCCCTTGCCAATTTGCAGGTTTAGTACCTGTTGCAAATAACTGCATATAGTTTTCCGGCAAGTGAGCAGATTTTTTCGGGAACCCAAACATAAATTGTTCAGCACATGTTAAGATGTGCCCGATATGCCAATGAATCGTATTATTAAAACCTTCAGGCTGAACATCCACCGTATTTTCGGACAACGCATCAACTGTTTTTAAAACAAAACTTCTAGTTAATTCAAAGCTCTTGATCAAAAGCTCGCTCATCATTTTGGCCCCCTTCAAAATATGACAGCTCTATTATAGACCAAAATATCCCAATTTTTAAAATGATATGTCCTACATTTCTTCTGGAGCTGCAATCCCCAAGAGACGAAGGCCTTCCTTCAATACAGCCGTTACACTGTAAACTAGTGCTAACCGTGCTTGTTTTTCCTCGCTGTCTTCTAGGACTTTCACTTCTGCGTAATATTTATTAAAGCTTTGCGCAAGGTCAACAATGTATTTTGCTACTTGGGATGGATCGTAATTCTCTCCTGCCCGTTTAATTGCATTAGAGAATTCCATTAACATGGTGATTACTTTCCATTCTTTTTCCCATGTTGTCTGGTTAGCTGAAGCATCATAGGCAGCAGGAGTCCATTCGCCTTTTCGTAAAATTGAGCATGCTCTAGCAAATGAATATTGTACGTAAGGGCCTGTTTCCCCTTCAAAGCGAAGCATTTCTTCTAATGAGAACTCAATATCATTCATACGATTGTTCTTTAAATCATGGAAAATGACGGCACCGACCCCAACTTGTTTAGCTACCTCATCTTTGTTGACCAAGTTTGGATTCTTTTCTTCAATATTATTTAGTGCCATAACAATGGACTCGTTTAATACTTCTTCCAATAACACGACTTTCCCTTTACGTGTCGACATTTTCTTGCCGTCTTTCAGCATCATTCCAAATGGAACATGGACCATTTTATCCGCCCAGTCATAACCCATTTTTTTCAACACAGAAATTAACTGTTTAAAATGGAGGCTTTGCTCGTGACCTACTACATATACCGATTGTACGAAATCATAGTTTTCTTTACGATAAAGGGCTGCGGCCAGATCGCGTGTTGCATACAACGTAGCACCATCGGATTTTTTAATCAAACATGGAGGAAGCTGTTCATCTGTCAGTTCCACTACTTGGGCCTGATCGGATTCTACAAGTAATCCCTTCTCCTCTAACAGGTTAACGACACGGTCCATTTTATCGTTATAAAAAGCTTCTCCGGCAAATGAATCAAATTCCACATTCATCAATTCATAAATTCTGGAGAATTCCTTTAATGATTCATCACGGAACCATTGCCATAGGCTTAACGCCTCTTCATCGCCATCTTCCAAACGCTTAAACCAGCTGCGGCCTTCATCTTCAAGCTCAGGCTTCGTTTCCGCTTCTGCATGGAATTGAACATACAAACTCAGCAGCTCTTTGATTGGGTTCTCTTTCACTTTCTCGGCATCTCCCCAATGTTTATATGCGGAGATTAATTTACCGAACTGGGTCCCCCAGTCTCCGAGATGGTTAATTCTAATAGGCTTAAAGCCGCATTTTTCAAGAATTAAAGCAATGGAGTTCCCAATTACAGTTGAACGTAAATGCCCCATTGAAAAAGGCTTGGCAATATTAGGCGAGGACATATCGATTGTTACATTGCCGCCGGCCCCAAAATCCTGTGAGCCGTACTGGCCGCCTTCCGCGATAATTTTGCTAATGACCTGTTCTGATACAAGTTTTTTATTTAAAAACAAGTTTAAATAAGCACCTACTACTTCTACCTTTTCAAAGGTTGGAGACTGGACTTTCTCCTTTAGTTCTTGGGCAATAACGTTTGGCGCTTTTCGTTTTACTTTTGCCAGTGGAAAACACGGAAAGGCTAAATCCCCAAGTGATGAGTTTTTTGGTTTTTCAATACTTTGTTCCAGCTGCTCAACGGATATTTCGCCTTCGAGGGCTTCAAATAAAATTTGAGCAAGCTCCTTTTTAAAGTTCATTTGTATAACCTCCTAATTTTTCTATGAATAAAGATGATATTTGCGGGGTTTTAGGCTGCACTGAATCTCCAACTCCTAGAGAAAATAAAAAACTCCCGTCTCTTGAAAAGAGACGGGAGTTATCCCGCGGTACCACTCTAATTGTTCAAAACGAACCGACTTTCCTTTGTAACGGAGGAAACTCCGGCACACCCTACTACTAATGTTCAGGTATGCTTCTCCAAAGTGCGTTTCATTATCTGTTCCGTATCAGGCTTTCACCATCCCTGACTCGCTTCCCACATCCTAGATAACTACTCTCTTTTTCATAGAATATTTTTGACTAATTTTCACTTATTATACTGTATTCGCAAGAAATTATCCAGCGAGCAGATGATGATTTTTTGCGACTATGGAAACCCTATTGGACAAGGAGGGATGATTAATGGCTGGAAGAAACAAAATTCTTGTTCCGGAAGCAAGAGCAGGGTTGGACCAATTAAAAGCGAAAGTGGTCCATTCTTCAAATCCTGAGCAGGCAAAATTCGAGGCGGCCCAAGAGGTTGGTGTTCCACTAAAAAAGGGATACAACGGACAGCTGACCTCCGAACAAGCAGGTAAAGTCGGAGGTAGACTGGGAGGAAACATGGTTCGCGAACTTGTTAAAATGGCCCAGGAGAATTTGAAAAACAGGCAAAAATGATCTATTTTTACGGGACACATACTCTTTTATGCGTCCCGTTCCTATTGCAATAATAAAAAAATAATTATAACATTTGAATACCGTTCGATTAAACCCTTTTTTTTAAAAGGAAAATTATTGTAAAAAAAGTTTGACAATTTTGTGACAATTGATAGAATATTCAGTAATAGGAGAGTGATAAAATGGATAAAAAGCATTTAAAAATCTTGGATGCATTTAAAGCTCTTGCAGCCTACGGAGGCGGCTCCGGATTTATTTTTCTCTTATTTGGCCTTTTTAAAGCTAACGATGAAAGCGGTTACCTTCTTATAAGCATGGGAATCGGATTTATGGCCGCTTCTGTTGTCATGCTCTTAATCGGAGCCTTTGTCGGGTTAATGGAAGAGTACACTCTCAACAGTAAAGAAAAAACAGAATCACAAGGGTCTTCACAGAAGAATTACAATAAAAACAAGTTAAAAAAGGGCGATGTGCCAATGCTTACACTCATTACAGGTACACGAAACGACCAATAAACTGGACGTTTTCATGCTCCATAAGTTCTCAAAAAAAGCTGTTTCCGAAAAAGGAAACAGCTTTTTTCTATTGAATCTGCAGCTGAACTTTACGCTTGAACTTCACGATAAAGAATGTTAATGTGGCTGCCAGAAATGAGACAAAGAAGATAGCTATATGCCCGATATTCTCCCACATTAAGCCAAAGTCTCCGCTTGAAATAACAGCTCTGAAACCGGATATCGCATAAGTCATTGGCAAGTAATGTGTAATATCCTGCAAGAACTTCGGACCAAGTTCAATCGGATAAGTTCCTGCACTGCCAGTTAACTGCAAAATTAAAATAATAACTGCTAGGAAACGTCCTGGATTATCAAGGACCGTTACTAGGAATTGAATAATCGCCAAGAACGTCCAGCTTGTAAAGATACTTAGGATCACAAAATAGGGAACACTCTTCACTTCAAGCCCAAGACCCAGCAGCAATACGACATCCGCCAACAGCGCCTGGCCAATTCCAACTGCCAAAATCACACCTGCTTTTCCAGCAAACCACCCAAATCCGCTCTTTGGTTCTGAAGCAGGCTCAAACATTGGAAAAATAACGGATAACATGAGCGCACCAACAAATAGACTTAACGATAAGAAATACGGTGCCATTCCAGTGCCGTAGGTTGGGACATGATTCATCCTGTTATCCTTAACATTTACCGGCTTGGCAAACATATTGTACACATTGTTATTTGCTTTGACATCACTGGCATCTTTTGCCCCGTTATGCAATTGATTACTCAATTCCTTTGAGCCATTTGACAGCTTTGTCATCCCGCTGGTTAAATCCCCTGAACCATTTGTTAAACGGGTCATTCCGCTTTTTAAATCATTTTCACCTTCATAAAGCTGAGTGGTGCCCGCTGTTAACTGCTGCGAGCCTTGTGCTAGCTTACTTACCCCATCCTTTAAAAGAGTAGAACCTGACGCTAATTGACCTAATCCTGAAGTAAGGCTGCTGCTGCCGGTTTCTATTTGGCCAAACCCTTTTTGGGCCTCATCCAGTTTCGTTCCAAAAAGAGCGATTCCTTGCTTTAATTGATCTTGACCATCCAATAACTTTTTCGAACCAACTGATAATTGATTGATTCCATCAATGAATTGCGCTTGCCCTTGATTCAGCTGCCACGCACCTGTTGCCAAAGAATCAGATCCTTGTTTTAGGTGTGCGGCACTGCTTGCTAAATCTCCAACTCCAGAAGAAACCTGCTGGCTGCCTAGCGATAATTGTGTCAGGGTGTCCTTCAAAGCTGCCAATTCAGCCTTTTCAGTTGGGTCTGTTGCATTTCCCTCCATGCTTCCTACTTGGTCAACCACCTTTTGCAGCCCTAAGCTTACGGAATCAGCACCTGCCTTCGTTTGGTCAGCTCCAGATTTCCATTTATCCATGGAAGCTGAAAGTTGAGAAGCACCGTCTGCAATCTGTTTTGACCCATTTTGAAGTTTGGGAAAATTAGCCGTAGCAGAAGCTAATCCATCAGATAATTGCTTGGTACCTGCTTCTGCCTGGGTGGCTCCTGCGAGCAGTTTCGTGTTAGCATCCTTCATTTGTGTGAGACCAGAACTGAATTGCTGCAATCCGCCTTGCACCTGCTGTGAGCCAGTCGATGCGGAAACGATGCCTTGGGAAAAGGTTACTGATTTTCCCGCTAACACTTCAAGATTTTTCTCGATTGTTTTAGCCCCAGTATCAACAGATTTGGCTCCATCGGTTAATTTCCCTGCTCCGATATTGGCAGTTGCAAGTCCTGATGCTAAACTTCCTGCACCTTCTTTGGCACTGATTATTCCGTTATAAAGTTCTCCAGCACCATTACTTGCCTTATTTAAACCTTTTGCAACATCTTTTATATTGTCAAACATCGATTCCGCATATGTTTTCGTCACCGAGTTCGCCACTTCTTCTTTAATCTTCTCAATTGCTGAATCGCCGATTTTCGAAGACAAATAGTTATAACCCTCGTTTACTGTATATATCAATTCTAATTTTTTCGGATTATCACTTTGCAATGTTGTTGCATTTGTTGAAAAATCCTTTGGAATTTCAATCTCCAAATAATAATCTTGAGACTTCATTCCTTGTTTCGCCTTGCTTGCACTGACAAATTCCCAATTAAAAGTTTTTTTCTTCTTCAGGTTTTTGACTAACTCTTGACCAATCGTTAACTGCTTTCCATTGTACTCAACACCTTGGTCATTATTGACGATCGCCACAGGCATTCGATCCAGATGGGCATATGGATCCCAAAAGGCCCATAAGTATGTTCCGCTGTAAAGCACCGGAATGGTCATTACACCAATGATGGCAATCAGCAATTTTCGTGTACTGATTATTCGTATAAACTCGCTTTTCAAAGATGCGAAAATTTTCATGTTGTTCACCTCTTAATATCTAGATTTCTGATTAATTGACCAAAATCCTCGATTGGTCAATTTAGATTAAAAAAGAAAGAATCTTTATAGTGAAAGACCCTTTAATAAGAACACTTTCATGATTTCTGCGATTCGTTCAGAACTTAGTGCTTCATGATTTTTTTCCCAGTCAGAAACTAGGGCAATGTACATTTTGAAAAGCAAAAAGCTGGTAATTTCCAGATCCACCTTAGGGATGGCTCCTTTAGCAATCGCACCTTCAATTTTCTGTTTGACATAGGCAATTATCTCATTCTCGATGTGCTGCAGCATTTCTGAAACAGTTAATGTCCCCATCTCTCTCTCTTCCTGGATCAGCTTAATCATTAGCTGATGCTGGGAGCGAAACCCTAATAATCGGTATAAGGCGCGATGGACATTCTCTGTAAATGGCAAGTCCGGCTGAATGACTGCCTCTGCTTCAGCCTTCATTTCCTGTACTAACGAGGTCACGATTTCGGCAAACAACTCTTCCTTATTCTTAAAAAAGGTATAAATTGTTCCTTTACCTACACCAGCAAGTTTTGCCACTTGATCCATTGTTGTTGCCTTATATCCAAACAACGAGAAGGACTTTGCAGCCGCTTCTATAATCATCTTTCTTCGATCCGCTGCCATGGACATCACCTCTTTATTTGACTATTTTAGTTTTTTGGTCATTAAATTGACTTCATAAATATACCATAGGTTATTTTCAGAATCAACTATCATTCTGATATCTCGGCAGATAAAGATTTCACCTTATTCATAACATCCTTAAAAATGAAAACTGTCAATGTCATGATTACGATCAATACCAGCCCGCTTATATAGAACAATAAATTGGGGGCGAAATTGTACATAATAAATAAAAATTCCGAGAAAACGAAAAGGAGTATTAAAAATAACTCAAACAAAAGCGCCATTATAATAAATACAAGATACGGAATAACAATTTCTCTATGTGATATATGTTTTAAGGTAAGTCCTTCCCAACAAAGATCTGACAATCTAGCAACTCCTCTCATTTCATCACCCCAATTGACATATTCACTATTACATTATGTCCAAATTGGAAGATTATTTACCTATCAACTCTTTGTCACTCAAAAAAAGGCTCTTCCAATTTAAAAATTGAAAAAACCTATAACTGACTTAATTTGGAGTTAAGGTAAGTTTTGCTGCGTTCTACTGATATTTGTCAGGGTCCGTATTTGTCATATGATATTTTCCTATCGCCCAATCATCCATCTGGTTTTGATACCAGCCGCTTAACACATGGCCGGACTGGACTGCCCTGGACCGACGATATTATAGATTTTGCTCAAGTCCTGCGAATCCACAACAGTACACCAAAATGCTCAGTGGTTAACCTTCATCTGTTAACGGATCCCATCCTGCTGATCCGATTGTTACGCTGCTGATACATATTCCGCGGTATTAAAAGATCCTCTTATTCCTTCATCTGAAGTGCTCAGCATCATTCTACAAAATATCACATTATTTCTTGGGAAATGACATAATTCTCTTTATTTCCCGTTCTTCCTTTTTAATCAAACGTTTAATTACATGGAAAGGAATTTCCTGAGGACAATAAAAATAAACTCCTGAAGCTAGTTCCTCTAGAGGAATTTGCTTCAGGTGTCCCTTTAGTCGTTTCCTAATTTTTGTTTATTCACAGCAAGATGGGCAAAATGGAAATGGTCAAAAGCATGTAATCCATCATCTCTGTTGGAAAAGTATAATTCTTCTATATTTATAGGGGAAAGGTTTTCATATATAAGCATATTGTAATTCTGCAGTTCTAAATCAAGTTCAAGCGGGTCAAAGCCAGTGATGATCGGTTCACCAGTCCGCGCCGTAATTTGTCGCATTTGGCTTATTCTTTTGGAGGCAAGTTTTTCATTAAAAGCCGCGTTATCGAGATAATCAAAAATGAACGAGCTTCCGTTTGGAGACAGGTCTGAAACGGTTGATAGAAGCTTATAAAAATCCTCTTTCTCTAAATACATCACTACACCAAGAAGACTGAAATAGCTATATTTTTGTTCATCAAAGCCGTTCTTTTTCAGCTCGTCTCTAAGCGAATCCTGTTTAAAATCTACAGAGACAAATTTTACATGTTCTGGAATAGTCATTCCCGTTTCCTGCAGCCGATTACGTTTGAATGCCTGTGTTGCTGGGTGATCGACTTCGAAGATAATAAAGTCATCCGGCAGATTCTGCTGCCTTAAAGCAAAGGTATCAAACCCGGCTCCTAAAATGACATATTGCCTTACTCCCCGTCCAACAGCAGCCATAAGACCATCCTCTGTGTATCTAGCCCTGCTGACAAGCTGAGGAATCGTTTGGGTATTCATAACCCACTCCAACTTTTCTTCAAAAGTTTTTAATGATTTGCTTTTCTCCGGATCAAAAAATTCAATTGCATTGCCCCAATTTGAAGCAATGAATCGCTTTTCCTCCTCAGATAAAATCGAATTGGCCGCATAATCATCAAAAACAGGCTGCTTACTCATAAAAGCATGATACCCTCTGGCAAAACAGCTGACCAAAGCCGTTAAACTCCCCTTATTATGATCCAAATCCATTCCCCCTTCCTAAATCTTAAACGCAAAAAACCCCTAGCCAAAACCCAGCCAGGAGTTAATCATATATCGAAAATATACGAACGTCAATTAAATTTTAATTTTATCACAAATATTTAATTTTGTCAATACATTTTTTTTTGGGGGAATGGCTTGTTTTTTGCAATATTTAATATTTAACAGGGACACTGTCAAAAACTTTTCCTGGATTTAATATGTTATTAGGATCAAGCTGAGCCTTGATTCCCTTCATGATACGCAGAGAGTCTCCGTGTTCTTCAATCAAGAAAGATTTCTTTCCTATCCCAATTCCATGCTCTCCCGTACATGTTCCGCCTTTAGATAAGGCAAATTCAACAATTTCCCGATGAGCATTCTTCACCTTCTCCATGTACTCTTCATCACGGGGATCAACTGAAAAGACAGCATGATAATTTCCATCACCTACATGGCCGAATACCACAGCATCAATATCATATTTATCCACTGTTTTTCTTGTATAAATTAATGCATTCACTAAATCAGCAAGGGGAACGCAGACGTCTGTTACCATGTGCCCTTTTCCAGGATTTGCGGCGATGACGGCAAGTGCAGCCTGATGACGTGCTTCCCATAATTGAGCTCTTTTTAGCGAATCATTTTCAAATTCAAAAGATACACACTGTTCATCTTCCACAATCTCTTGAACAATCGCTATACTATTGTCCACATCTGGTTCACTTCCGCTAAATTCCATAAACAGGGTTGGTTCTTCACGAAAGAAAGTGCCTTTATAAGCATTCACCGCTTTAATGGTTTGATCATCGACTAATTCAATTTTCCCTATTGGCAGGCCAGCTTTTAATAATAGGGTTGCTGCTTTTCCAGCATCCTCAATCGTTGGAAAGGTTACCTTTACATCTGAAGTAACCTCAGGGATTCCCTGCAATTTCAGGATAATCTCTGTAAACACACCCAAAGTTCCTTCGGAGCCGACAAACAGTCCTGTCAAATTATAACCAGCAGAAGATTTACATGCATACCCGCCTGTTCGAATAATGGCCCCATCTGCCAGCACAAGCTCCAAGCCCAGTACCTGATCACGCATTACACCGTATTTCACACTATTCGTGCCGCTTGCATTTGTGGCTGCCATTCCGCCGATTGTAGCATCTGCACCAGGGTCAGTAGGAAAAAATAGCCCGAATTTCTTTAATGCCTGATTCAATTGATTTCTTGTTACTCCAGGCTGCACAACAGCAATAAAATCATCTGGCCGTAATGCAACAATCTGATTCATCAACGTGAAATTAAGACTTATTCCACCGCTTACCGGAATAATTTGCCCCTCCAAACTAGATCCAGCGCCAAATGGAACAATGGGGATTGAATGCAGATTAGCAAAACTGACAATCTTCACCACCTCCTCCCTTGAAACCGGAAAAACCACCACATCCGGCAAATGCGGTGCATGATACGCAATCCCCTTACTATGCTGCTCCAAAACCGTCCCATTCACCGAAACCCGTTCATGATCCCCAACAATCCCCAACAACTCCGCATACAAATTCAACCTCTCCACCTCCTAATATCATACATCCATGTCCACCCTACGCGGACAAAACCGCTCATTTGTCCACGGGCGGTGCCTGACACTCCTAGCATCCATCAAGTATGAATAACTCCGGCTTTTCCAGGTAAGAATGGATTTCTTCCATGAAGGCATTGGCCGGTTCGCCGTCGATGATGCGATGGTCGAAGGTGATGGACATTCCCATGACTTCTCCGATGACGATTTGATCGTTTTGGACGATTGGTTTTTTCTTGATGCTGTGGACACCCAGGATGGCTACTTCCGGGTAGTTGATGATCGGTGTGGCAAACCAGCCGCCTTTTGCGCCAGTATTGGAAATAGTGAATGTGCTGCCTGTCAGCTCATGCGGTTTTAACTTTCTCTCTCTTGCCCGAGCCGAAAGATTCTGTATCTCTCGGGCAATCTCCAATACACTCTTTTTGTCTGCATCCCTGATCACAGGGACAATTAATCCCTCATTGGTTGAAGTGGCCATACCGATATGGATTTGTTTCTTAAAGACGATTTCCATCCGTTCATCATCCACTGTAGCATTGAAGATTGGATGACGTTTCAAAGCCTTTGCCGCTGCTTTCACAATAAAAGGCAGGTAGGTTAGCCGCACCCCATTTTTCTCAGCATGGGGCTGGAGTTGGTTTTTAAGCTCCACCAATTTCGTAATCAAAACCTCATCCATCCCGCTGCAATGGACTGCAGTAGACTTTGATAGTTTCATGTTTTCATATATTTTTCGGCGCACCCCGCGGATCGGCTCTCTATTTTCGTCCGGTTCTTTTGTTAGTACAGATTCTTGCAGAACTGCGGCTGCCGCTTCAATCGCCAAAGCATCTTCAAAAGCTGCCGTCTCCTCTTCCGCCTGTTTCTTAAAATTTCTGACATCCTCTTCCGTCACCTTTCCGCCATTTCCGCTTGGGGTTACCTCTGTAATTGCGACCCCGAGCTCCCGTGCCAGTTTCCGAACGGAAGGAGCTGCAATCACACGTTTTTTCGGTAAAATTCCAATAGAAGCTTGAGTGGCCAGCCGCTGCCCCTTTAGCCAATCTTGATGATTAGGTGCCTGCTTGTTCACATAAACAGGTTCGGGTTGAACTTGGCTTTCTTCCAAAACAGTAAACAGAACATCGCCAACCCTCACCACCTCGCCTACTTCTGCAGTAAAGGATTGAACAATTCCAGCGACAGGTGATGAGATTTCTACAACTGCTTTATCGGTTTGCACTTCCACCATATTTTCATTCTCCTTTACATAGTCCCCCACCCCTTTGAACCATGAAAGAATCTCTGCTTCATGTAACCCTTCACCAATATCAGGAAGCCGAAATTCATATGCCATAATATCTGTCCACCTCCATCCTCTAAAAATCAATGTGCCAAAACTTCCCGAATGCCTTTATTAATCCGTTCTGCATTTGGCAGCCAATCATCTTCTACAGACGGTACCGGATAAGGAGTATCAAAACTTGCAATCCGAATGATTGGAGCCGAGAGAAAGAACAAAGCCTTTTCATTAATCAACGCCGAGATTTCCGCTCCAGGTCCTCCTGTTTTAACGGCTTCATGTACAATTAATACTCTGCCTGTTTTCTGCACAGAAAAGACAATAGCTTCCTCATCAATTGGAGAAATCGTCCTTAAATCAATCAATTCAATCGAGACATTTTCCTGTTGCTCCCATCTCTCAGCCACTTTGCTTACAAGCGGTACAGTCGCCCCCCATGTAATAATCGTTACATCCTCTCCTTCTTTTAAAACCTTGGCCTTGCCGATTTCAATCACATAATCTTCCTCAGGCACTTCCTGCCTAAAAGCACGGTAAAGCTTCATGGGCTCTAAGAATAACACAGGGTCATTATCGCGAATTGCAGCTGCTAACAACCCTTTGGCATCATAAGGAGAGCTTGGTATGACCACCTTCAACCCCGGCGAATGTAAAAATAACCCTTCCAAACTATCAGAATGAAGTTCCGGAGTTTTCACACCCCCGCCAAACGGTGCCCGCACGACCATCGGTGCCCCTAATCTCCCGCCAGATCTGAATCTTAGCCTTGCAGCCTGAGCCGCCATCTGATCCATCGCCTCATAGATAAAGCCGAAAAATTGAATCTCTGCAACCGGCCGCAATCCTCTCGCCGCCATTCCGACCGCTGTCCCGACAATGGCAGATTCTGCAATCGGCGTATCAACCACCCTGTCTTCCCCAAACAGATCCTGAAGACCATCAGTAGCACGGAACACACCACCGTTTTTCCCAATATCCTCCCCTAAACAAATGACCCGTTCGTCTCGTTCCATCTCTTTTCTTAAGGTAAAATTGATCGCTTCAATCATAGTCATCGCCGGCATTACAATACCCCCTCTCTAGCAATGGAGTTCTTCTGTTCTGTCAACTGGTTCGTTCTTTGCTCATACACCACATCAAAAATTTCTTCCGTCGTACTTTTTGGAGCATTTACTGCCAGCTCAAAAGCTTCCTTCACCTTTTGCTCCGCTAATTCAAATTCCGCTTTATCCAAAGCTTCGTTCCATATCCTTTTTTCTATCATGAAAGCTTTCATCCGCTTTAATGGATCCTTCGCCAGCCATTGCTCTAATTCTTGAGGATCCCGGTATTTCATCGGATCGTCTGCTGTTGTATGCGGCCCCTGCCTATATGTAACAGCTTCGATTAACACAGGTTTACCCTGACGTGCCCGCTCCAAGGCCTGCTTCATAGTTGTATAAACGGCTAAAACGTCATTCCCGTCCACTTGAATGCTGGCCATTCCATATGCTACTGCTTTTTGAGCAATCGTTTTACTGGCGGTTTGTTTGGATCGCGGGACGCTAATAGCCCAGTGATTATTTTGCACAAAAAAGATGAGGGGAAGCTTATAAACCGAGGCGAAGTTCATTGCTTCATGAAAATCCCCTTCTGATGTCCCGCCATCGCCAATATATGTTACACTCACACTGTTTTCTTTATGATATTTTCCTGCCCAAGCTCCTCCAACTGCATGGAGACACTGAGCACCAATGATGATTTGAACAGGGAATACATGGGCTCCTTCCGCATCCGTTCCCTTCAGATGCCCCATCGTGTAGAGAAAAAAATTCTTCATTGGAAAGCCGTGAACAAAACAGGCCGCCCCTTCACGGTAGCTGGGATAAATCCAATCCTGCTTCCCTAAAGCGCAAGCGCTTCCAATTTGTGCTGCTTCCTGCCCGATCATCGGCGCATAAGTGCCAATTCTCCCCTGACGTTGCAGCTTTAATGCCCGCTGGTCAAACACCCGTGCCTGTACCATCCATTTGTACAAGGTAATCAGCTCATCATCCCTTATATCCGGTGCAGCAGCCCGGATCTTACCGTTCTCATCCAGATATTGAACTTTTTCAATAGTCACTTCATTCGGCTCCATCCACATACAATTCCCTCCAGTTTCCATTAAATCTCGGGGAATAATCCTGCTGCCTGTTCCTGCGATTAGCATATATTTCCTCCCCATCTCTGTCAATAGTATTGTTGGAAAGTTCTGAAAATAAATCAATTTCGTAAAAAAGGAACTAGAGCCTCTTTCTCTAATTCCTGTAATAATTCCTACTTATTCAACTGTTTAATAAACTCTTTCATAAATCCCGGCAGGTCAGGCCAAGCATGTCCGGAGACGAGATTCCCCTCGACATGCAGATGATTTTCAATATAAGTGGCACCTGCTGCTTCCACGTCAGGTTTGCACGCGATATAAGCTGTCAGCTCTCTGCCCTCTAAATATTGACGCACTGTTGTTAAAACAAGGCTGGCATGGCAAATGGCCGCTACTGGTTTATTGGCTTCAAAGAAATGGGCTACAATTCTAGGGACATTTTCATTCAAACGGATATACTCTGGTGCTCTTCCACCTGGAATTATTAATCCATCATACTCTTCCGGGTTCACATCCTCAAAGGCCAGCTGTGAATCGACTAAGTAGCCTTTACTCTCCGTATAAGTATCCCAGCCAATGAAATCGTGGACAACTGTCTGAAGTTTCTTCTTAGACGGTGCTGCAATTTGCACATTATACCCTTCTTCCAAGCAGCGAAAATATGGATAGTAAATCTCTAAGGCCTCAACCGCATCACCAGCTAAAATTAATACCTTTTTTGACATAATCCATTCCCCCTTCCTAAAACTAGGCAAGCGCCCTTTATTTATATATTCTAGGCCTGACTTATAATTCCTTTTTTAGGAAGAGGGGAAATCGGTCAGTACTCTTTTACTTCTTTCATTTTTTCTAGGCGTTCTAAAATAACCCGTTTACGATAAAACATCATACAGGCCTCTGATAGATTTGTCATCATCGCTTTGTTAGTAGCTGCTCCAAAAACCACACCGGCTACCGGGACCATTTGAAATAACTTTTTCCAGCCGAACTGTTCCCTATATGTATAAACAACTTCTCTCCATCCTTGAATTTGTGAAAACAACTTATCCGACCTGCTTCTTCCATAATTAAAGGAAGAAAGCTCATTCAGAATGGCCCGTTTACCTACAACATCAGCCAAAGAAAATTGCAAACATTTAATTATAAACACTCTTTCACTTTTCTCATCTGGATCATAACCATGAATAATAGAAATTTCTTGCAGCGTTTTTAGAGAAACAGTCAAAAGAGCAGGAATATCGATTGCAAGAGTAAAAATCCCTCCGATCCCAGTGGTTGCACCCTGAAAGGCAGCAAATCTTGTTCTCCTCGCCACTACCTCCTTACTGATTTTTTCCATAGAATAAAGGGGAATCCCCTTAACATCAGAGCTGGTGCGAATTGACATCTTGGTTTCCGTTTCAATCACTTTATATAATTTATTTTTATTAACCAGGTATTTCCCGCCACTTTGGATATATACACCTATTTCTTCAAGCAATGTTCCGATCTTATTATGAATAAATTGGGGAGTTAGTTTATCTAATAGTTTAAATGGAAGACGACCTATTCGTTCCCAAAACCATATTTTTCTTTGATCCTTTTCCCATTTTTCAATAATGGCTAATTCCCTCTGTAATTCATCTATTGATTCCATTTCTTTAAGGCTCCTTTAAATTTTAAAATAAACTATTTATAGCCTTTATCCATTCTTGTTTTTCATACGAAGAAATCCAGAAAAGGTGGATCAAACACTCAAAATCATTAAATCCCCCTCTCATTTTTTGAAAGGGGGATTTAATAATTATTGGAGGTGTTGCCCCAGCCTCATACCAACAAATGCGAGAAGGATCCCGAACGTGTAACTTACAACTAGATATGGAATCATAATGTTCCAATTTCGATTCGTATGTAGCTGGATATTTTCTAATTTAAAGGTGGAAAACGTTGTAAATGCCCCCATGAAACCTGTTCCTAACAACAGTTTCCAGGAATCCGCCAAATTTGCTCCTATAATCAACCCCAGTAAAAAGGATCCAGTTAAATTAATTAATAAGGTCCCCAACGGAAATGAAGAAGGGTATTTTCCTCTCATCCAAGCGCTAAAGCCAAACCTGGAGATGGCCCCAAAAAATCCGCCAACGGCTACTAATAAAATATGATTCATCGTCCCTTATTCCTCCCGTCCACCGCTGTTCCCAAACGATATCCGAGCCAAGAAAACAATAGCCCACCCCAAAGACTGAGGAGAACATACCCTACCGCCATTCCCCATTTGGAATCGGTAATCAATTTTACTGTTTCCACACTAAATGTTGAAAACGTCGTAAATGCTCCTATCAATCCAGTTCCCAATGCTGTTAACATATAGGGATGAAGGAATTTAAAGCGCGGCAGGAAGGTTGTCAGCCAGCCCAATGCTAAGCTTCCGGCCATATTGGTTAAAAAGGTGGCTAACGGAAAGTCATGGTGCCACCACTGGCTAAAATAAATCCCAATTGCGTAACGTAACAAAGCTCCAACAATCCCTGCAATACCTACTAAAAAATAAATCACCCATGCTCACCTCTACAAGTAAGTTTGCCCAAATATAAATAGACTCCTACCAGATCTTCTGGTAGGAGTCATCAGCTTAACAGCATTTATGGCGAACTCCATCGCCTGTGATATGATTTAATCGAATTGTAGCAAAAATCCTCTATTTTGCCAATATATTCTTTTCCATCTTTTTTGTTTGGATGATGGAACTAGTTTTTAAACACGGCTCTAATATCAAATATTGATCATATAGCTAAACGAATCCAATAGCTGCAGAGCTAATAGGGAGTTTTTCAATTGAATTGCCAATGACCTCTATTACTATCCAGCCCCGATAAACTTCATTTGTGTTTGAAAAATAAACGGTAAAATTCCGCTTAAAATGGGGAAATACTGATATTCCCTTAAAAATAAAGGAGGTTTTTCCGTTTATATTATCCAAATCTTTAGATTTTGTCATATTTAGAGCAGTTAACGGAATATCTCCGCTTATATCTGCTTCTTAGGCTTCCTCTACATACATTAGCCGGAAATTCTCCGCCTATGAATTCTCATCACTACACAAAAATCAACAATGAATAATTGCACAATTTTAATAGTAGGTTTAGACAATAAAATCGCACACATAAATCATGTACATTATTTTTCTAATACTGAAATCAAAACGATTTTTTGCATAAAGACCTTAAAAGCGGCTATATATCAATGAAACAGACCATTCCGATTTTGCGAAATGGTCTGCGATTCTTTAAGTTATTTTGGTAAAACTCCCTCTGAAGAGACCCCGATAAAATTTTTATCTCTGCTTCTGAAACTATGTTTTCTCAATGACCAACCGTTTTTCTCTATAGCCTTTCTATAAAAAAAAGGAAAGCAGCGAACCGATCTTTCCCGAAGCCAACTTCGCTTTTATTCAGCAAAAACCAGCTGATTCCCACCTAGATTTTTGGCAATATAAAGGGCCGTGTCCGAAGCCTTCTTCAATGCGTCAACATTTACTCCATTCTGCGGAAAAACCGACACCCCCGCGCTTATGGAGACCACAATTTGATCTGACTGAACATGAATGGGATGCTGGGTGTAGTATTCTGTTAACCGCTTATACAAAGGTTCAATTTCCCGTTGCGAATTAACGATAATCATAAATTCATCACCCGCATAGCGGTATCCTTGAATCGTTTCATCAGAGATGCTTTTCAGCCCATCCGCCAAAACTTTTAAATATAAATCCCCTATATCATGCCCATAATGGTCATTCACTTTTTTCAAGCGATCAGAATCAATCATGACAAGATGTACGCTGGTTTGCTCTTTGTTCATTAAGGATAAAAGGTCTTCGTGAAACGCTCGATAGTTTTTTAATCCTGTTAGTTCATCATACAATGACATTTTGTAAATCTTTTCATACAACCTTGCGGATTCAATCGAACTAAAAACCTGTGTCCCAATGATTTGAAGTAATTCTTCATGCTCTTTCCTGTAAGCAAATTCATCATAACATTGTGCTGAAATAACACTTTTCACCTGATTATCAATGATGACAGGAACAAACAGGCAAGAGTTTGTATAGCCAGAATCCTGATTCCCTAGAATAACTGCATAGTCCTTTTCTCTTATTGATTTCCTATGATGAATGATCTTCCTTGTTTTGATCGCTTTGGTCGTATGATTTTTACCGAGGTTGACTGTTACTGGTGGATATACCTCGCCATTATCGACCATAAAAGCAATGTTAAAATGTGAATCCCCTTCATTATATGTCGCTATATAGAAAGAATCTGTGGGCATTACCTGTGATACCATTTCATATGCCTTTTTTAGAAGAACTTCCTCATTTAAGGACTTGCTGCAAATTTGGGCAAATTTATGCAGGATTCGATAGTGATTATTTAACCAGCTGATCCGCTCTACGTTTTCGTAAATATCATCTATTTTTTGAAAAATTTTATCCAATAGTGCTGATTCCTGATTATTTTTATGATCCGTTTTCAGATCTTTATTTATTTCATCGGAAACTTGCGTATGGTCCGTGATAATTTTATTTAATAATTCGTAAATAATGGGTAACGATTCTGAATTCTTTCTATGTTCCATCACACTCCACCTTACTTCAAATCCGGTTATAATGATTCACCATGAATTCCAGTTATACTCAATATATATATTTTCTAAGTATTCTTTTAAGTATTCATGAGAGGTACTGAGAAAAGCTCTATTGTAATCATTATACCGATAATTCTTTCTGTTTCACCCACCTATTTTTAAATACTGAACTAATTAAAAAAGAGGATCCCCTTGCCCCGATATGGGCACCGAATCCTCTTCTCCTAATTAGTGTTCATTATTTGAGTATTTGAATTTTTATTGTTTTTCTGCCCCAATTTCGTGCAGCTTTTTCAGAGGACATAAATAGGTCAATTTTATTTCCTTTTATGGCTCCTCCAGTATCTCCGGCAATTGCATATCCATAACCTGGTACATAGACCTTTGTACCCAGTTTAATCACTCTTGGGTCAACAGAGATGACCTTTAGATTTGGATTTTTCTTTAGATTGATTCCGGTCGCTGTAATGCCTTTACAATGTGCAAAATTTAATGTATAAGCAGAAGCACTTACCGTAATTACTTTATATGTATTGGACGCCGCGGATGCTCCGCTGCTTATTCCTAGCATTAGCATAATAGAAGTCGCAATCGTTAACAGGGATTTTTTCATCTTAGAACTCCTTTGTAAGCGATATCGATATCATACCAAAGGTTTATTACAATCATGTTTCAAGAGTTTGCTAATTTCGTGACAATATGACAAACCAGCCCATTATGATGGTGAAAGATGAAGGCTGATTATCTTTCACCAACCTCAATTAATTTGTCTCGTGCGCATTATGAGACTATTTAAAACCGTTTTCATAATTAATTACTTAAATTTTAAATTTTTATACTCAATTCGCGAACTTTTTCTTTTTTATTTTTCTAAGACATGCTATAATGAGTTCGGAGTTCAAACGACCTAAATTGTTCGAAAATTTTTAACAAATTGTATATTGAATTTATTGCTCTTCTAACAATTTAGAAACAATCTTATATGAATCAGTTTCATAAATGATTTTGGTAAATTATTTGTGAATATATGCACATACTTATTTTTTATAGTTTCTTTTTGTGAAATTGATTTTATATAAATATTTTATTGTTATTCATTTTTTTGGAGGCTTATCTATGAACAACATTTTCAGAAAAAAACCGATTGCCGATTTAATGGCTCAGAGTCAAAATAAAGAGCTAAAACGCGCACTAGGTTTGATGGATTTAATACTGCTTGGGATCGGCTGTATAGTAGGGACTGGGATTTTTGTTGTAACAGGTGTAATTGCAGCGCAAAGCGCAGGACCAGCTATTATTCTTTCCTTTATTCTTGCAGGTATTGCATGTGCTTTGGCCGCTTTTTGCTATGCTGAGTTTTCTTCTTCTATACCGGTTTCCGGCAGTGTTTATACGTATACGTATGCTACATTAGGCGAACTGATCGGCTTTTTAATCGGCTGGGATTTAATGCTTGAGTATGTCATTGCCCTTGCAGCTGTGGCAACAGGCTGGTCTTCCTATTTTCAATCGTTAATTGCTGGTTTTAATCTACATGTTCCCGCTATTCTTGCATCTGCACCTGGCAGCGGCCAAGGTGGAGTTGTCAACTTACCTGCTATCATTATTATTCTATTAATCACAGCTCTTGTAAGTAAAGGCGTTAAAGAAAGTACCCGTTTTAACAACGTTATTGTTCTTCTGAAAATCGGAATTGTATTATTATTTGTTTTTGCTGGAATTAAATATGTCAAACCGGCTAACTGGACACCTTTTATGCCATTTGGCTTCAATGGTGTAGTGACTAGTGCCGCTACTGTTTTCTTTGCCTATATCGGCTTCGATGTCATTGCCAATGCATCAGAAGAAGTGAAGAACCCGCAGCGTAATATGCCAATTGGTATTGTAGCTTCATTAGCAATTTGTACTTTCTTGTATGTTGTCGTTTCATTAATTCTAACAGGTATGGTGCCGTATACGAAGTTGAATGTAGGAGACCCTGTTTCCTTTGCCCTTAAATTTGTAGGTCAAAATAGTATCGCCGGTATTATTTCAGTAGGTGCGATTATTGGGATTACCACAGTCCTGCTTGCATTATTATATTCACAAATCCGGTTAACCTACGCTATGAGCAGAGACGGTCTATTACCAAAAGTTTTTGCAAAGGTACATCCCAAATTTCAAACACCTTTTAAAAACACATGGATGACCGGATTTATTGCAGCTGGAATTGCAGGATTTGTTGACTTAACAACACTTGCTCATCTTGTAAACATGGGAACATTGGCTGCTTTCACGCTGATTTCAATCTCAGTTATTGCATTACGTAAGAAACAGCCAAATCTTAAAGCAGCATTTCGAGTCCCATTTGTCCCAGTTCTTCCAATTATCAGTGCACTTTTATGTATCTATTTATCATTAAGCTTGCCAAGTATTACATGGATTTGCTTTTTCATTTGGATTACTGTTGGAATCATCGTGTATATATCGTATTCAAAGAAACATAGTTATCTGAATACCCCATTTAGTGACACACAAGATAAAAAAATAAGTTAAGTTCTTTAAGTAAACATGCATCATTTCCTGTCAAATTAAGTACAAAAAAACGCTCTCCTTTGAGCGTTTTTTTATTGTTAAGAATTATGATAGAAATACTTGATCCAATAAGGAAGAAAGTTGTTCACTTTTTAAACAATTATCACAGATTAACACTACTGTTGAGTTTGATTCAATTACCTTATCTTTGTTTCCATCTGTACAAATATGACAAACCTGTTCTTCCACTAACCGTCACTCCTTTTAAATATTGCTCTCTGTTAAACTTGGTTGTTGATCTCTGCCCCAATCCACAGATCACAAAATCAACAAATGTGCTTTTAACATAGCCAAAATTTATATTATTATGTTCCCTTCGCTCTCTTTTTAATCATTGAAATAAAGAAAACTCGCCGACTGGCGAGCTCGCTAGGGCAAAGTCAGAGGCGTAGTTCGTCGAAAAGCACAGCTTCTCAACTGTGAGGCTAATGCTCACGAAGCATCCCTTAGTTCACTTATACCTGACAGGAAAGTTATGCTTTCCTATCGGCCAAAAAAAGCCCAATGACTATGCATTGGACTTTTTGTTCTTACTCTATGATCAATCATTTAAATGAAACGGTACTGTCGAAACTACTACATCTTTTCTGTTCAGAAGAATCGTACGAATACGAAATGCTGATTGATTGTGTAATAAACGATGCCACCACTTATGAGTGATAAATTCAGGTAACAGGACCGTTATCCTCTTATCCTCACCGTAGCGATTCTCGACACGTCCGATAAATTCAATCAATGGTTTTATTAATGTGCGA
Organism: Neobacillus endophyticus; assembly: GCF_013248975.1. Taxonomy (GTDB): domain Bacteria; phylum Bacillota; class Bacilli; order Bacillales; family Cytobacillaceae; genus Neobacillus; species Neobacillus endophyticus. The sequence goes on along the minus strand of NZ_JABRWH010000001.1, from coordinate 1,837,831 downwards.
TAGCGCGAAACAACAACAACCAACCGAACTCCCGGATTCCACTCTTCCCATCTTTCCTCCATCTTTTTTGCGTCTTCCGATGAATAAGCCACATAAAAAGCTACTACATTAGGGGTTAGAGATTTTGCATATGCGATGGTTGATAACACCACTTTATGAATGCCTGCAACAGGGACAATAATGACTGTTTCGGTAACTGGTATGGGTTCCGTTAATTCTACCCTCAATTGCTTGGCTACACTATCGTAATGCTTACTTATTCTTGTAATCAAAAATAATAGTAGCGGTGAAATGACGACTACAATCCATGCACCTTCTTCAAATTTGGCGATACTAAAAATAATCACAACAAGAAGTGTAACAACGGCACCTATTCCATTAATGATCGATTTGCGCTGCCATCCCTGTGTTTTTTCTCTCCGCCATTTCAGCACTAAACCAAACTGTGCCATTGTGAAGGATAGGAAAACCCCAATAGCATACAAAGGTATTAATGCATCGGTTCTGCCACGGAAAACAATAAGTAAAATACTTGCCAAAATTCCCAGTGTGACAATCCCATAATTAAAGGCTAGACGGTCTCCTCGGTTACTAAACATTCGGGGCATATTTTTATCTTGGGCCATAATAGAAGCCAAAATTGGAAAACCATTAAAGCTTGTATTAGCAGCCAAAGTTAAGATTGCCATTGTAGCAAACTGAATAATGTAATAAAATCCCCCTCGACCGAAAGCATCTTCTGCTACCATCGATAAAACTGAGTTGGTACCTGTAGGGTCTGGATGAATATCATAAGCTCTTGAAAGAACTGTTACGCCTCCGAAAATGATGGCTAGCAATGTCCCAAGCGTCAGCATCGTTCGTTTCGCATTCTTTTGTGCAGGCTGCCTAAAATGGGGAACGGCATTGGATATCGCTTCAATTCCTGTAACAGCAGAACATCCTGATGAAAATGCTTTTAATAACACAAACCAAGTTAATCCCGATGGTAAACTTGTCGGGACAGAAACTTGATGAGTTGCATGACCTGCACCAGTAAACCAATCAAAAAGACCTTTCCCCACAAGGGCGATCATACAGAAAATAAACAAGTACGTAGGAAAAGCAAATACATTACCAGATTCCGATGTTCCTCTTAGATTCATCCAAACCATGAACCAGGTAAAGACCAAGGTAATAGGAACAACATAGGGAACGGCTGCATGATAGGCGGAAGTAATCGCCATAACCCCTGCAGAAATCGAAACGGCTACCGTTAAAGTATAGTCAATGAGCAATGAAACGCCAGCTAAACGCCCCCACATCATTCCTAAATTTTCTTTGGCAACCATGTAGGCTCCGCCGCCTTGCGGATAGGCATCGATTACTTGTCTATAACTTACGATTAAGATCGCAATTAATAAAATGATGGCAATAGCGATAGGAATAGAAAATGCAAAAGCAAAGGAGCCAACCGTTGCCAGCTCCAGTAAAATCATTTCCGTTCCATATGCCACGGAAGAAAGAGCATCCGATGATAGGATCGGTAATGCCTTTCACATCGGCATTTTCTCCCCTTCTGCTTCACTTGTTTTTAATGGGCGCCCCAGAACAAGTCTCTTTAATGATTGAGAAGTCATTATTTTCCCTCCACTCCCAATTTTAGTTTTTCGATTATAATTTCCTAACATTTTATAAAAATGATTAGAGAAAAAATCATTTGCTGCTGAAAAGCCATCCCAGGCTTTTTACCTTTAACTCATATCAAACTCTGCGAATCAACTTCTTTAAAAATGTAAATACCTAGGTTTCACCTAGTTTTTATCAATCGTTTTATTTATTCCCATAATGAATTTGAATATCCGAAAATGAAATTCAAGAATGGGGATAAAAAATAGACCAATGGTTACTCATTCTCCAAAGTATTAATTACAGCAGCACTACAAATAGAAATATCCTTAGAGAAAGATACCCTATTCATGTATTCCGCTGAATTAATCAAGAATGGAGAAAAAGTAATCATTGGTCTACTTAACGCCCAGCAAGCCTTATCACTGTCTTTGCGTTCTGTCTCCCATATTCCTCTTTCTTAAAATAGGCATAATAAAAAGACCTACTTTTCTATGTCTGGCTGCTCTTTTGCTATCAAACAAAAAAGCCCCCTGAATTAAGGCGGTCTTTGGACCTCCCTCGCTTTAGCCGACGAAGTTAGCTGACGGGTAGGATGGCGAAAGAGCATCTCATCCCTTCTGGTAATAACAGAATTAACCCCAATAAACTGGTTCCTCCGTTCCTGAGCTTCCTCAGGATTAAGCCGAGTTTTTAATTGATATGGTTATTACTTCGTAAGTATAAGCGCTGATACTCTTCTTGTAAATGGCCATTTTGCGTTAAATCGAGCTTTAATCTCATATTTTCCGTGGAAAACACTACCTTTTCTCTCCCTTTCAAATTGTTGCTCCTTTTTTTATATACATTTCCCTTATTGACACCTCATTAATAGCTAACGTATAGTAGAATCAAATCGAACATTGTTTTATAAGGCGGAGTCTGTCACCAAGGAATAGTTATGTCCTTTAGTGACAGGCTCCTTTTGGTTTTTTATAAGTTCATGCAAATCGGGGGATAAAAAAATGGTTCTTTCTAAAAAGAAACTTGAAGCAGAGATCAGTGGATCATTTATAAAATACCAAAGAGAATTACTTGGACGCGGTCCGCAAGAAGCAAAAACCTATATTATTCAAGACATGGTAATTATTCGTTGCAAAGGAGTGTTGACCACTGAGGAAAAGCATCTTGTTTCCCATGATAAAGGAAGAATACTAGTAAAAAAAATGAGACAAGTTCTTCGGGAAATGTATAGTCAGGAATATGAGAAAATTGTTGAAAATCTTACTCAATGTAAAGTCCTGTGCAGCCATAGTGACACTAGCACAAAAATAGGGGAAAGAATTGAAGTATTTATTGTAGACCGGGATTTAGAAAAAATATTAGATGAGTAAATGACATGTATTTCATTATATATTGTGTATTATTCAAAACAGATAAGGAGCAGCCATCTAAGGTTGCTCATACCTTTTTTCAAATTTAGATTTTTCGAAGAGATTCTTATAAATTCCTACCTATTCTGCCATGCCTTCAGGCGTATAAGGCATTTCATTTGTAATCCACCATTCCATACAATTCCTGCGTAAGACGTTACAATAATTTGATAGATGGTTCCCCTGCTGACATTTGCCCCTGTCAGAAAGATCTTGTATGGCAGTATCATCAAATTCTCTTCAGACATTAATTCTATGAGAACTTTTTTTATCGCTTCTTGGCTTTGTCTATACTTCCTCAACAATTAAGCTGGATTTGTTGAGGAATGAACAAATAGTGTTCATTTAACAATTGTAATTGCCCCACTACTGAATATAATCATAAACAGATGAACCAATAACGAATAAATACCAGTACAGGATTGTTACTAGTTATACAGGCAAAACCTAAAGTAACTTGTGTAAAACCTAAATTGCTGAAATCGTACACTTTTAATGTCTTCATTTTTAGTGGGCTAGGTTTTTCCTTACTTCCAATGTATTTAATCATTGCAAGGGTCTTAGCTTCTGTATATTATAGACATGCGTTCATTTAGCTATCAATACTCCTATTTTATAGGCAAGCTGAATATTGGAATAATAAAAAAACTATCCGACTTGCGAGCCCGTTAGCGCGAAGACAGAGGCGTAGTTCACCTAAAATAAACTTTGCCTCAAATTCTAGAGCAATACATCTCATTCTAGTAAGATCACATTGGAGGAAATATGTCGATTCAAGTTCAAGATTTAAATAAGTCATTTCGTGTTCACGTTCGGCAAGAAGGCTGGACGGAAGCATTTCGCAGTTTGTTCAAACGGGAATACCAAACTGTTCATGCGGTGAAGGATGTGTCCTTCACTATTAATACGGGTGAAATTGTGGGGTTTTTAGGACCAAATGGTGCAGGAAAAACGACCACGATTAAAATGTTAGCCGGTTTACTTCACCCTTCTTCAGGAAAAATTGATGTGAGCGGTTTCAAACCACAAGAACAGAAGAATGAGTTCAAAAAAATCATGAGTTTGGTTATGGGGCAAAAGAGTCAATTGATTTGGGACATCCCACCGATGGAAACTTTTCTGGTAAATAAAAGCGTCTATGAGATTAACGAAAAAATGTTTCGGCAAACCTTAGATGAACTGGTTGAGTTGCTGGAATTAGCCCCTTTACTTGGAAGACCGGTCCGGAATCTAAGTCTGGGCCAACGAATGAAATGTGAATTAGCCGCCTCGTTATTACATCGCCCATCGATCCTTTTTCTAGATGAACCGACAATTGGATTAGATGTAAACACGCAAGAAAAGGTACGACAATTCATTGCTAAATATAATCGCGAGCATAAAACAACCATCCTCTTAACTTCACATTACATGGGTGATGTTACTGCACTTTGTGATCGGGTATTGATCATTAATCACGGGAAACTTCTTTACGACGGAGAGCTTCAAGTTTTAACGGAAAGATTAACACCTTACAAATTGTTAGAGGTTCGTCTTCCCTTCACTTCACACGGTCCCTGGGATAAATTCGGAGAAGTGGTTTCATTTGAAGATGGGAAATTAACGCTTAGAGTCGCAAGAGACCGAGTACCGATCGTTTCCTCCGAACTGCTGACTAACTTTGAAATTAATGACCTGAATATACAAGATCCGCCGATGGAAGAAGTGATTACTCTTGCTTTCCAGGAGGAATCCCATGCTAATTAAGTATCGCGCGATTTTGCGGATGAAATATGTAGAAATGTTTTCTTACCAACTCTCTACGATGGTATGGATGTTTGGCACGATGGTTCAGCCTCTGATTACGATGATGGTATGGATGAATATTTACCCCAATCAGGGAAACTCATTTATTTTGTATTTCACGTCTCTGATCATGGTAGAGCGCCTTACAAGTGCTTGGGACTTATGGGAAATGGATCGTCAAATACGGGAAGGCACGTTCTCCTATCAAATTGTTCGGCCATTTCATCCGATCCATTGGGCAATTGCCGAAAATATTGTTTATAAAGGATTGTTTTTAATTGTTCTTTTACCTTGCTGGATCATTCTATCCTTATTTATTCCTGCCCTTCAGCTGCATTTATCCGTAAGCCAATCGGGGCTATTTTTAAGTTCGTTATTACTCGGAGCGATGATCCGGTTTGCTTTTAGTTATATGTTTGGCATCTTGTGTTTCTGGATGACAAAAGTAACCGCCATCTTTGCCATGTTTGAAACCGTTTCTTTATTTATTTCCGGAAGAGTTGCCCCATTTTCTCTTTTACCGCCCTTTGTTAAACAAATCAGTGCCTTCCTGCCGTATCGATATATGATCGGATTCCCTTTAGAAATTTTGACAGGGGCAGATGATATTCATACTATCCAAGCTGGATTTTTGGGCTCTTTCATTTGGACTGTTCTTCTAATCGGGGCAATAGGTTGGTTATGGAAGGCTGGACTAAAGAAAAATCAGGCGATGGGTGGATAACATGGTGAGATATTGGTGTATTTTCAAAGAATTTTTTCGTACTTGTCTGGTTGAGGAACTCGAATATCGAAGCGAGTTTATAGGAAATCTCTTCTCAAGTGTATTTGGTATTTTAGTTTCGGTGTTGATGGTACAAATCTTTTTCTACCAAACAAATCAATTGGGTGGCTGAGCATATGCCGACGTTCTGATTCTTCTAGGTATTTATAATACGTTACAGGGATTGATTGATTTCGCGCTTCGCCCCAATATGCCTAGACTTCTACTGCATATTCGGATGGGAACTTTGGATTATGTACTGACAAAACCGGTTGATAGTATGTTTTTCGTCAGTCTAAGGCATCTTGTTTTCTGGCGTTTGATTGATGTCTTGTTAGGACTCGGATTACTGATCTATGGTCTTTTTCAAAAGCATTTCATACCGTCTTTGCTTGATGTCGGTTTCTTTATTTTTAGCATCTTTGCTGCCCTTTTGATCATTTATTCATTATGGATGTTGTTGATGACCACCGCCTTCTGGGTAATTCGAATGGATGATTTGTCCTTCTTATTCAACTCCTTTTTTGAAACAACCAGGTTCCCCATCACCATGTATAAAGGATGGCTGCGTATGGCATTAACTTATATTTTACCGGCAGCATTTCTAACGTTTACCCCAGCAAGCTCCTTAATTGGCAAATGGGATGGGCGGACAACTGTTGCATCAATTATTATAGCAGTCATTTTCCTTTTGCTGGCACGCAGGTTCTGGAAGTTTGCACTTTCGAATTACACTAGTGCTAGCAGTTAAAAAACTTAGCCGTTGCTAAGTTTTTTATTTTGCTTCTTGGCGCCCAGCTATATTAATTAAAGATAATGAACAATTTAGGTGTTTTTTGAAGCCAAACCAGGAATCATGCGTAAATGCGATGGATGACATGGTAAGTAATATTTTTCCATACTTTGGGGACATTATGATTTATAACGATGGTCTTATTTGCTCACAGGGGGATTTATGTTTCATTTTTTTCAAAATTTAGCTTTAATTATTATTTTTGTTTCCTCGTCCATATATTTGTTCAATAAGCCTCTACATCAACTTAAATTCCTCCAAAAATTCCTTATTGGGTTATTACATAGCATTTTTGGGATCATATTTATCTATTTTGGAATCATAGTTGAAGGAAGCAGCATTTTGGATTTTAGACAGTTAGCTATCATTTCTTCTGCTTACTTTGGAGGCTTAACAGCTTCAATCGTCACAGGATTATTTTTAGGAATCTATAGATTGTTTTTCGTTAATGGATTAAATTATGCTTCAATTATGGGAGCATTCTCTATATTTGTTCTTAGTTTAGGACTTGGAATTATTTCCAATACAGTTTATCGCTTGATCCCAAAGTGGACTTTAATGATTTGCTATGGACTAATAATCGGAAATTCGACATTCTTACTGGTACTTTCAACACACTTAAGCCTGTTGCTTTATTACTCTTTAGTCATTTTGTTCGGTTGTGTATTAACTGCAATTGCACTATATCTTGCTAATGTAATTGAATTAAAAATTGCAGTAAATCAAACAATTATTTCACTTTTGAACAAATTTAATGATCATAAGTTTGAACAAATTTATCTAAAAGTACTTGAAGGACTTATATATTTAATTCAGTGTGAATATGGAAATATCGCAATATTTGATGGAAAGAAGTTTAAAATACTATGTATTTTTGAAAATCATAAATATAAATTTTCAAATTATGTAATTGAAAAAGGGGAGGTAGAGGTATTAGAAAAAATGAATTCAGCTGCTCCTATCATGTATCCGAATTGGAAACAAAATAAACCTTCAGGAGAGTTAGAACGCAAATTTTACGCCAAGGGAGTTCGTTCCTCCATTCATATCCCTGTAATTTATAAATCTGAATGCATTGCTGTTATAAATCTAGGCTCTAACATTCCATTTCACTTTACAAAAATGATTATGAATGCTGTTAATCAAATCCTTCCTGTACTGAGTTTCGGATTGTCTTTAATTTATTCAGAAAGCAAGTTTGCGACTATATCACAATCAGCAAATGATGGGATTATTTTAACCAATAGCCACGGGCAGATTATTTCTTGGAATAAAGGGGCGGAAAATATTTTTGGATACTCGAAAGTTGAAGCAATTGGAAAAGATTTAGGGATGATCATTCCCTATCATAATAAGGAAGCACCCCAAGGAGAGGCAGAGGGATTTTTTAAAAAAGGGATGATTGGTAAAACTCTTGAAATTCGTGGGATTAGAAAAGATGGAGAAATTGTTCCCCTCGAGGTATCCATAAACAAATGGCATATGGGTGGTATTCTTTATTTTAGTTGTATTATACGGAATATTTCTGAAAGAAAAAAAGCCGAACAAGAATTAAGAGATAGTGAAGAAAGATACAAAAAATTGATCAAACTTTCACCTGACGGTCTTTGTGTTTATCAAGGAAGCCGAATTATTCTTGCCAATGAAAAAGCTGCATCACTCATTGGATTAAACAATCCTTCAGAGTTAATTGGATTAAAAAGTTTAGCGTTTATACCTGCTGAAGACCATGGTAAAGTTCAATCTTTGATAAAAGAACTTTATTATGGTGAAGAGACACACAAAAATTTTGAGGTGCCGCTCAAAAGAATGAATGGGGATATGATAAATTCAGAGGTCTCAATGAGTATCATTCAATATAATGGAAAACCTGCGATAATGGCTACATTTAGAGATATCACGGAAAGAAAAAGAATAGAATACGAACTTAAAGAAGCAAACGAAAAACTGGAACGTCTCTCAAATATTGACGGACTAACAGGGATTCCAAACAGACGCTATTTTGATGATAGGTTGAAAAGAGAATGGGAAATAGCCTCTACTCTTTCTTCTCCACTTTCCATTTTATTATGTGATATTGATTATTTTAAGGCGTTCAATGATACATATGGTCATCTCCAAGGTGATGAATGTTTGACACAAATCGCCAAAGAATTGAGTAAAAACTTAATACAACCCAATCATTTTGCAGCAAGATATGGTGGAGAAGAATTTGTGGTTTTATTACCCGATACAAATTTAAAATCTGCTCTTAAAATTGCAGCTCGCTTAAAGGAATGTGTTGCAAATTTGCATATTCCTCATATATCGTCCAAAGTGCATGAGTTTGTTTCAACAAGTATAGGAGTTGCAACGTTTGTTCCTTCCTCTTTAGCGTCACCCAACGACCTAATAGAACAAGCTGACAAGGCACTATATGAAGCCAAACATCTAGGCAGAAACAGGGTAGCCGTTTATCCCAAAAGCATACTATAAAATCCCCACAAAGAAAGATTCAATCTCGAATTAATGGTCTTTTTCTAAATTTAATCAAACGTTTAATTAATAAGGCTATATTAAAGATCATTATTGAAATACTCACACTGTTGATTGGAGTGGAAATCAACAGCCAGGTTAAACAGCGCCATTAATAAAAAAATCGGGAATAGCGTACCAATTGTACGCGTTCCCGATTCTTAAATTTATTCGTATTTTCCTTCCAAACCCCTCTTGTTCATTGGTAGAAGAAGGATAACGAGAAAATCAAAACAATTTTTTATTGCTAGCCTATTACTCAACCGTCACTGATTTAGCGAGATTACGCGGTTTGTCAACATCGCAATCGCGGTGAAGAGCTGCATAGTAAGCAATTAATTGTAACGGTATGACAGAGATAAGTGGTGTTAATAAATCATGGACTTCCGGAATGACAAAGCTGTCTTCGTCCATGTTAAGGCCCTTCATTGAAATAATGCAAGGATTTGCACCGCGTGCTACTACTTCTTTCACGTTGCCGCGAATGCTTAAATTGACGCTTTCTTGGGTTGCTAGCGCAATAACAGGGGTACCTTCTTCAATTAAAGCAATGGTACCATGCTTCAATTCTCCGCCAGCAAAGCCTTCTGCTTGAATATAAGAAATTTCCTTCAGCTTGAGTGCTCCTTCGAGGCCAACATAGAAATCAATTCCGCGGCCGATAAAGAAGCAATTACGTGTTACTGCTAAAAATTCTCTGGAAATTTGCTCAATCAATTCTTTCGAATCACAAAGTACTTCCATTGCATTGGCTGCCAAGCCCAACTCATGGACAAGGTCGAAACCAATCTCTAAGCCGCGGCTTTTTGCTGTTACCTCCGCCAAAATGGCAAGAACGGCAAGCTGTGCTGTATAAGCCTTAGTAGAGGCAACTGCAATTTCAGGCCCTGCATGTAATAGAAGGGTAAAGTCCGCTTCACGTGAAAGCGTTGAGCCAGGAACATTCGTAACTGTTAATGCAGGGTAACCCATTTCTTTCACCTGCACGAGAACCGCACGGCTGTCGGCCGTTTCCCCACTTTGAGAAATAAAGATAAACAACGGCTTTTCTGAAAGGAGTGGCATGTTATATCCGAACTCACTGGAGATGTGAACTTCAACAGGGATTTTTGCCATTTTTTCAATGAACTGCTTTCCAACAAGACCTGCATGATAGGATGTACCTGCTGCAATAATATAAATTCGGTCAGAAGCGTTCATTGCCTTAAGAATATCACTGTTAATGATCAATTCACCACGCTCATTTTGATACTCTTGAATAATTTTACGCATTACTAGAGGCTGTTCGTCAATCTCTTTTAACATATAATGCGGATACGTTCCTTTTTCAATATCACTGGCATCTAGCAGTGCTTTATATGGCGCACGGTTGATTATCTCGCCATTTAAGTTTTGGATGACAACTTTGTTTCGAGATACAATCACAATTTCTTTGTCCATTAACTCGACAAATTGATCTGTAACTTGAAGCATGGCCATTGCATCACTAGCTACCACATTGAAGCCGTTGCCTAATCCTACTAATAGCGGGCTTTTATTCTTCGCTACATAAATTGTTTCATTTTCTTCAGCATCTAATAGAGCTAAAGCATAGGAACCATGTAAAAGTGCCAATGTTTTACGGAAAGCCGCTAATACATCTAAGCCTTCGTTTACAAATTTCTCTATAAGTTGAACAATAACTTCCGTGTCGGTTTCACTCTTGAAAGTAACATCTGTTAAATAGTCACGTTTTAAAAGATCATAGTTCTCAATTACTCCATTATGCACAAGAGTAAAACGGCTTGATGTACTCTGATGCGGGTGGGAATTTACTTTGCTTGGAACACCATGTGTCGCCCAGCGAGTATGTCCAATACCAACTGTTGCAAAGATTGATTCATCCACGATGCTGCGTAAATCGGCAATTCTCCCCTTCTCTTTAAAAACATGAACCCCATCTGCATTAATCAATGCAATCCCAGCAGAGTCATATCCTCTATATTCAAGCTTTTCTAACCCTTTTAATAAAATTTCTTTCGAATCTTGATTTCCAATATATCCAACAATTCCGCACATAATTTTTATTCCTCCCTGATAACAGGGGGCAGGTTTGCTTGGAGGCATTCCTGCCCCCTTATCTCTGTTTTAGGTATCTGTCTATACCTTGATCCACATTAATGTTAGTATGCGCATTTTCTTCTCTTTGTGCACAGAGTTGCCACTGTGTTTTAAAGAAGAAATTTCGGTTGTGCGCTGCAGCCGGGAGGTATCCGCCGAAATCTTCGATAAACCTCCTCCTCGTCAACTAACCAAATCCTCTCGGTTAGTTCAGGCGCTTTTTAAACTGATTTGTAATCCTCATGTTCCTCCTTTCATATACTTATTAATATAGCTGTATTAAAAAAGCAAAGCAAATTAATACTACATGATAGCAAGTATTACGTCAATATTTATTTTTACAGTTTTTGTATGATCTTAAATACCTGCAGCATCATACATAATAAAATATGCATAAGGGACACTTTTTGTTCCCCTATGCATATATAAACATCCCTATTCCTTTAATTCCATCTCTTCTTTGACTACAGCTACAATTCGATTTACATAGCTGTCACAGAGCTCCTCTGTCGCTGCCTCTGCCATAACGCGGACAAGCGGCTCTGTTCCTGATGGACGAACAAGAACTCGGCCATTTCCATCCATTTCAGCTTCTACTTGTTCAATAACAGCCTTCACTTTTACATTGTCTGTAACATGGTTCTTATCCGTTACTTTGACATTGACCAATTTTTGCGGATATTTTTTCATTTCTCCTGCCAACTCAGACAATGGCTTTTGCGTTGCTTTCATGATATTGACTAATTGCAGGCCTGTTAATAATCCGTCACCTGTTGTATTGTAGTCTAAAAAGATAATGTGGCCTGATTGCTCCCCGCCCAAATTATAGCCATTCTTCTTCATTTCTTCAACCACATAGCGGTCGCCTACAGCGGTTGGAACGCTGTGAATCCCATGCTGTTCCAGTGCTTTGTAAAAACCAAGATTGCTCATAACTGTTGAAACAATGGTATTATGTTTCAATCGTCCGTGTTCTTTCATATATTTTCCGCAAATGTAGAGAATTTGATCGCCATCCACTATATTTCCTTTTTCATCAATCGCAATCAAACGGTCGCCATCACCGTCAAAGGCAAGACCCACATCAGCGCCTTTTTCCTTCACCAACTCAGCCAAGCTTTCAGGATGTGTGGAGCCAACTCCGGCATTAATATTTAAGCCATTTGGAGCAGCACCCATCGTTAACAAATCGGCTTCCAAGTCTGCAAACAAATGTGTAGCTAATGAGGATGTCGCCCCATGGGCACAGTCCAGTGCAATTCGAAGTCCAGAAAAGTCTTCATCCACCGTATTTTTCAAATATTGGAGATACTTCTGTCCACCCTCAAAGTAATCCATTACTTGTCCAAGTGCTTCTCCCGTAGGACGTGGTAATTGGTCCTCGTGTAAATCAATTAAAGCCTCAATTTCCAACTCTTGATCATCGGAAAGCTTAAAGCCGTCTGGACCAAAAAATTTAATTCCATTATCTGCGACCGGATTATGGGAAGCTGAAATCATGACACCAGCCTGGGCTCCTAATGCTTTAGTAAGATAGGATACACCAGGAGTTGAAATCACACCGAGTCGCATAACTTCTGCCCCAATTGATAGTAGTCCTGCAACAAGTGCTCCTTCCAGCATATGACCGGAAATACGGGTATCGCGACCAATCAGAACCTTTGGTCTTGCTGTATCCTTCGTTAAAACATATCCGCCAAAACGGCCCAATTTAAATGCTAATTCAGGTGTTAATTCACTGTTTGCTATTCCTCTTACACCATCGGTACCGAAATATTTTCCCATGAAAATCCGCTCCTTCAACATATATTGCTGGAAATTATGCATTATTTTTAATCGTTATTTTTGCTGTTAATCTATCCGTTTTCCAATTAATTCCAGATGGGCCGTCGATCTGTATATCAACATCGTGGCTGCCTGCCTCAAGGTTTGATACATCAATATAGGCACTAAAATCGTCAGGTCCCAGCGCTGTTAGAGCCGCACTTGGTCCATTTATGATGATATCTACCGATTGACTTACAGGATCATCCATTTGCACCGTATTATTTGGGGCAAGCCCCTTCATTTTTATTGGTACCTCTGATATTGTTTTCTGCCCTTGCTTGTTAACGACTACTGTCACTTTTGCCATCTGCGGAGTTACCTTCGTGATTCCATTTGCTATAATTACCGGTAAATTTAATGTGGTATTATCCGTAATTTTACTGACATCCACTTCTACTCTCACACTATCGGTATTTTTTAAAATATCCTCACTGCCGGATATGACAGCCTCCTTGGCATCAAGGCTAATCGATGCAATCGATATTCCGGATGGCGGTGTCCCTTTTTGAACGATATTGATTGGAACTGTTTTGCTTGTTGCCTTAATAGGTATCGTCACTTTTACAGTAGAAGGTTCTACTGTTACGGATAGTTTATTTAAGTCTTTATCCAATACTTGTACTCTTGCTTCTCTTGAAAGCGTATCTTTTAATGGTTTATTGTCTTCCACTACCGCTTTTACATAGGCAATACTGTCGATTTCACTTTTTGCCCCGGTAATTTTGACTCTTCTTGGCTCCACAATTGGCTGGCCTGCAGCATAACCATCTCCAATTTCATTCGAATTAAATTCTGCATCCACCTTAAAGTCTTTTGTAATTTTTTCTTGTACTGTAACATTTATAGTTGCAGGTTTGATGGTTGCTATTAAGCGGTCGGATAAGTTTCTGACCTTAAGCTTTACTTTCTGCTTTCCTACCTTGGCATTCGTTAAGTCTACATACACTTCAAAATTTCTTAAAGCTTTGGCCGTCTGTACATGTATGATCGGGCCTTTTATTGTCATATCCACTGTATTAGGAATTCCGGTTACAACCAAATTTTCAGTATCGTAATAGGCCTTTACCGGTATATTCGTAATTGTCTCGGTTGTTTGCTCGCTTGGTACATAAACATCCGTCAATTTACTATTGCTTGTATAAGATACAGATGAATATAAAAGAAGGGCCAGTACCAGAGATAAAATTTTAATAAACCAAGGATTATCCATCCATTTATCCATTATTTTTCCCCCTCCAGTTCCATCGAGCTGAAGAAGCTTGTTTTGACTTTGAATTCACTGATAACTCTCTTGTGAGCAGCTCTCTAAACTCTTCCGCACCCAAATCACGATGAAGTTCTCCATTCTTAGTCAAAGAAATACCGCCGGTTTCTTCTGATACCACGATCGTTACACTATCCGTCACTTCACTGATCCCCAGTGCTGCCCTGTGCCTTGTTCCTAATTCTTTAGAAATAAAGGGACTTTCGGATAAAGGCAAATAGCATGCTGCTGCGGCAACATTATTTTTCTGTATAACAACGGCTCCATCGTGAAGCGGGGTATTTGGAATGAAAATATTAATCAGCAGCTCTGACGAAATTCGGGAATTTAAACCGATCCCCGTCTCTATATAGTCACTCATACCCGTTTCGCGCTCAATTGAGATAAGGGCACCAATTCTCCGTTTAGCCATATAATCGGCTGCCTTCAAAATGGCTTCCACCGTCCGTTCCTGCCCTTCATCATCCGAACTGGTGCTTCTTGAAAAAAACCGCCCCCGTCCTAATTGCTCAAGCGCCCGCCTAAGCTCTGGCTGAAAAATGATAATAATCGCAAGAAAACCGTATGTAATGACTTGCTGCATCATCCAGCTTAAAGTCGTCAATCCAAAAAAATCACTGGCAATCCTGACAACAAGAATAACAAGAATCCCTTTTAATAACTGAACGGCCTTTGTTCCTTTAATAATATTTATTAGTTTGTAAATGACATACCATACAAGGAGAATATCAACAATGCTAGATATATACTTCCAAATTGTCCAATCAGCAAACGGCATAGTTTTTCCTCCGTAATTTTGCTTTAAAAAACCAAATCGAAATCACAACTTATTTATTATAACATAAAATAGCTTGTCTTTATTATATGTTACTGCATAAAGAAAACTCGCCGACTGGCGAGCCCGTTAGGGCGAAGACAGAGGCGTAGTTGCACTTATGCCTGATAGGAAAGTTATACTTTCCTATCGGCTGAATAAAAAACTCGCTATTAGGCGAGTCCGTTAAGTTAACGGAAGATAGAGAGCTCTGTTTCAACAGTTTACGCTCCGCTCTTGGGCCATGTCAATCAAGAGGTCTGAGGCCTCATAATAAAAAGACAAATCACCTGTCATATAAGGGATTTGCCTTATTGTTCAAAAATATCAACGACTTCTTTTGCGGTATGTTTCATATAATACCAAATCCAATCAAATACTTCGTTGACTTCATCAATTTCACCTGTAACATGACCTGCAGATGCTAAATATTTTTCGCCATTTATGACTGTCACATTTCCTTGAACTTCCCCTTCAATTTTCAATGTTCCGTTGCGGACTACTACATCACCTTTTACTACTTCGCCTTTGGGGACAATTACGGTATTATTTTTTACCACTAGATTTTTTTGCTTGGAGACAGAAAATTCCCGATCTTGATTCCATGCCGAGAACAAGCTCCCCATCATCAAAATGACAAATAAGGACGCGGCTGAAAGTAACGGATGCTTTCTTAACCATCGCTTCATCCAAACCTTCTTTTTTTCCTTTGGAAGACGAGCTAATACATTGGCCGTGAAATCTGCCGGTGTTTCCATATGTGAAATACTTTTCACAAACGAAATTGTCTTTTTTAGTTCGTAAAAAATGATTTCACACTCTTTACAATGTTGAAGGTGCTCACTTAAAACTTGTTCATTATCAAGGTCAATTTCCTCATCTAAATACTCATGCATTAGCTCAATGATGTGGTCTGGACACATGGATCGCTTCACCTCTTATCAAACATAGCGCAGCTGCTGCCTTAATGCTTCACGGCCGCGGTGAATTCTCGTTTTAACTGTTCCTATAGGCAGACCGAGAATATCGCTAATTTCATTTAAAGATAAACCTTCAATATATTTCAAAATAATCGCTGATCGATATTTTTCAGGGAGTTTTAATATTTCTTTATGAACCGTTTCCTGCAGTTCTAAACTTTCCAGCTCTATTTCCGGCAGCGGAGATTCAGAAGGTACTTGTGAATAAAGTGTTAGCCCTTCGGTTCCAGCTACTTCAGCGTCTAAATAATGATCCGGCTTTTTCTTCCTCATTCGATCTATGCACAAGTTAGTAGCAATTCGAAAAAGCCATGTTGAAAATTTTAGATTCTGATTAAACGTATGGATATTCGTATAAGCTCGTATAAACGCTTCTTGTGCCGTATCCTCAGCTTCGTGCCGATTTCCAAGCATCCTGTAACATAACTGAAAGACACTGTTTTTATAGATATCAACAATTTCCCCAAATGCTTCCTGGTCACCTTTTATTACTTGTTTTATTCTCTTTTTCACAATATCTTCCATTAAGTTATCTCAGCTCCATTGCCTATCTACGAATACGATTAACTCTTAAAAAAGTTTCATTTTGCTTAAAAAAATATACAACACCATTATATTAACAAATATTTACTAAAATGGTTAGGGAAACTTCAATTACTTTTTTCTTGTCAAGGTCAGGAGATGGACTTGCATAGATTATAGGCTAATTTCCTTAAAAGGGGCTTAAAATTAAAAAGCAGCTGCATTTGCAACCGCTTTTTTTGTATCTAGTAATTTCTTAAACTTTTTTATAGTAGTTTTTCTCCAAATAAAGAGCCCATTAGCCCGACAGCAACAGCGGCAGTTTTATTTTTTTCATCTAAAATTGGATTTACCTCTACGAATTCTGCTGATGTGATGATCTTGGCTTCTTCTAGCATCTCCATCGCTAAATGGCTTTCACGGTAGCTAATTCCGCCCATTACTGGTGTTCCTACCCCTGGAGCCTCACTTGGATCGAGTCCATCCAAATCAAGTGATAGATGCACACCGTCTGTATTTTCTTTTAGATAAGAGATTGTTTCCTCCATTACCTTTGTCATTCCCAAACGATCAATTTCATGCATGGTATATACTTTTATGCCTTTTTCCTTAATCAGGGTTTTTTCGCCTTCATCTAGTGATCTGGCACCAATGATGACGATATTTTCAGGGTTAATTTTCGGAGAATACCCGCCGATATCTGTTAACTTTGGATGACCCAATCCAATACTTACAGCTAAAGGCATACCATGAATATTACCGGAAGGGCTGGTTTCAGCAGTATTTAAATCACCGTGGGCATCATACCAAATAACGCCAAGATTTTTGTAGTGCTTTGAAACACCAGCTAACGTACCAATCGCAATACTATGGTCACCGCCAAGTACCAATGGGAACGAACCAGATTGGACCGCTTCATCCACTTTTTCAGCAAGCAACGAATTCTTTTCTGCAACTAAATCTAAGTTTCTCAAATTGGATTCTTCGTCAACCTGAACCTCTGGTCTTCCAATTGCAATATCACCTAAATCATGAACATCATCAAATAATGGTTTAAGGCGCTCTACGATTCCAGCATAACGGATGGCGCTTGGCCCCATATCAACTCCACGTCTCATTTGACCTAAGTCCATCGGCATTCCAATAATTGATAGTTTCTTATTCATAGCCATTCTCCTTTAATTCGTTATGTCTATATTTTAACCGCTTTCAGTTACTTGACTCAACTCGACAAAATTTTGTATATATATACGTTGATGATGAAGAGAAAAAGGGGATTGAGATATTTGTCCTGAATAAAGGTTTCGTTTTTAGCGTGACTTGGATCTTGGAGGGATAAAAGGGTACCTCTAGTCGGGGATGCCCTTTTTTGCCGGACCTGTTACCTATGGCTTAACACTTAAACCCTTTATTGATGAGAGTTCTCGATTAGACGTTTCTATTTTACTTACTTGGCTTTGACTTTTTGGCACTCTTTATATTACAAAATGAGTTCTTGTTGTCTCCTCAGGGCAGTTTTTGTTTCTTCCTTTAACTAGAACCTATCAACTCTAAAAATAGTATCTATTTTTAGAGTTGAACATATAACTACAGACATCAACATACCCAACCACAACTTTTTCTGACTAATTACATACGAAGTATCAATTAATTATTAAAAAAACAAAAAAACCTTAAATCATAAACGATTTAAGGTTTTTTTCTTATATAAATTATGGAGCCTAGCGGGATCGAACCGCTGACCTCCTGCGTGCAAAGCAGGCGCTCTCCCAGCTGAGCTAAGGCCCCAAATGGAGCGGAAGACGGGATTCGAACCCGCGACCCCCACCTTGGCAAGGTGGTGTTCTACCACTGAACTACTTCCGCATCATCACAATTAAAAACCCAAGAAAATTTCTGGGGTTCATTTAGAAACTTAATGAGCCATGAAGGACTCGAACCTTCGACCCTCTGATTAAAAGTCAGATGCTCTACCAACTGAGCTAATGGCTCAAAGCTTGGCTGGGCTAGCTGGATTCGAACCAACGAATGACGGAGTCAAAGTCCGTTGCCTTACCGCTTGGCTATAGCCCAATAGATGATTAATAACTAGGATGTCCAAAAAAACAAAAAATATAATGGTGGAGGGGGACGGATTCGAACCGCCGAACCCTGAGGGAGCGGATTTACAGTCCGCCGCGTTTAGCCACTTCGCTACCCCTCCATTATGGTGCCGGCTAGAGGACTTGAACCCCCAACCTACTGATTACAAGTCAGTTGCTCTACCAATTGAGCTAAACCGGCATAAAACAAATATTGAATGGTGGAGGATGACGGGATCGAACCGCCGACCCTCTGCTTGTAAGGCAGATGCTCTCCCAGCTGAGCTAATCCTCCAAAATGGTGACCCCTACGGGATTCGAACCCGTGTTACCGCCGTGAAAGGGCGGTGTCTTAACCGCTTGACCAAGGGGCCGTATGTTATCCATAAAGATAAGCTTCCAAGCGGGCTCGAACCGCTGACCTCTTCCTTACCATGGAAGTGCTCTACCTACTGAGCTATGGAAGCATAATCTATTTTATTTAAATGAAATGGCTCCGCAGGTAGGACTCGAACCTACGACCGATCGGTTAACAGCCGATAGCTCTACCACTGAGCTACTGCGGAATAATATATGCCTGGCAGCGTCCTACTCTCACAGGGGCTTTCGCCCCAACTACCATCGGCGCTGAGAAGCTTAACTTCCGTGTTCGGTATGGGAACGGGTGTGACCTTCTCGCCATCACCGCCAGACTATTTAATAGACACCTTATTATTATAATGTCTTTTTCATTTTTTTCAAGAGAAAATTTACTTTTTCATTCCCTCAAAACTAGATAATGCAGAAGAAACGTTTAAGAACGAGTTCGCTTTATTCATATTGCTATGACTTGGTTAAGTCCTCGATCGATTAGTATCAGTCAGCTCCACATGTTACCACGCTTCCACCTCTGACCTATCAACCTGATCATCTTTCAGGGATCTTACTAGCTTGACGCTATGGGAAATCTCATCTTGAGGGGGGCTTCATGCTTAGATGCTTTCAGCACTTATCCCGTCCGCACATAGCTACCCAGCGATGCCTTTGGCAAGACAACTGGTACACCAGCGGTGCGTCCATCCCGGTCCTCTCGTACTAAGGACAGCTCCTCTCAAATTTCCTGCGCCCGCGACGGATAGGGACCGAACTGTCTCACGACGTTCTGAACCCAGCTCGCGTACCGCTTTAATGGGCGAACAGCCCAACCCTTGGGACCGACTACAGCCCCAGGATGCGATGAGCCGACATCGAGGTGCCAAACCTCCCCGTCGATGTGGACTCTTGGGGGAGATAAGCCTGTTATCCCCAGGGTAGCTTTTATCCGTTGAGCGATGGCCCTTCCATGCGGAACCACCGGATCACTAAGCCCGACTTTCGTCCCTGCTCGACTTGTAGGTCTCGCAGTCAAGCTCCCTTGTGCCTTTACACTCTGCGAATGATTTCCAACCATTCTGAGGGAACCTTTGGGCGCCTCCGTTACTCTTTAGGAGGCGACCGCCCCAGTCAAACTGCCCACCTGACACTGTCTCCCACCCCGATCAGGGGTGTGGGTTAGAATTTCAATACAGCCAGGGTAGTATCCCACCGACGCCTCCACCGAAGCTGGCGCTCCGGCTTCTCAGGCTCCTACCTATCCTGTACAAGCTGTACCAAAATTCAATATCAGGCTACAGTAAAGCTCCATGGGGTCTTTCCGTCCTGTCGCGGGTAACCTGCATCTTCACAGGTACTATAATTTCACCGAGTCTCTCGTTGAGACAGTGCCCAGATCGTTACGCCTTTCGTGCGGGTCGGAACTTACCCGACAAGGAATTTCGCTACCTTAGGACCGTTATAGTTACGGCCGCCGTTTACTGGGGCTTCGATTCAGAGCTTCGCTTGCGCTAACCCCTCCTCTTAACCTTCCAGCACCGGGCAGGCGTCAGCCCCTATACTTCGCCTTGCGGCTTCGCAGAGACCTGTGTTTTTGCTAAACAGTCGCCTGGGCCTATTCACTGCGGCTCTTCGAGGCTATTCACCTCAAAAAGCACCCCTTCTCCCGAAGTTACGGGGTCATTTTGCCGAGTTCCTTAACGAGAGTTCTCTCGCTCACCTTAGGATTCTCTCCTCGCCTACCTGTGTCGGTTTGCGGTACGGGCACCTTTTATCTCGCTAGAGGCTTTTCTTGGCAGTGTGGAATCAGGAACTTCGGTACTCTATTTCCCTCGCTATCACAGCTCAGCCTGTTCGAAAAGCGGATTTTCCTGCTTCTCAGCCTAACTGCTTAGACGCGCATATCCAACAGCGCGCTTACCCTATCCTCCTGCGTCCCCCCATCACTCAAACGATAAAGAGGTGGTACAGGAATATCAACCTGTTGTCCATCGCCTACGCCTTTCGGCCTCGGCTTAGGTCCCGACTAACCCTGAGCGGACGAGCCTTCCTCAGGAAACCTTAGGCATTCGGTGGATGAGATTCTCACTCATCTTTCGCTACTCATACCGGCATTCTCACTTCTAAGCGCTCCACGGGTCCTTCCGATCCCGCTTCACAGCCCTTAGAACGCTCTCCTACCACTGACATCGTAGATGTCAATCCACAGCTTCGGTGATACGTTTAGCCCCGGTACATTTTCGGCGCAGAGTCACTCGACCAGTGAGCTATTACGCACTCTTTAAATGGTGGCTGCTTCTAAGCCAACATCCTGGTTGTCTAAGCAACTCCACATCCTTTTCCACTTAACGTATACTTTGGGACCTTAGCTGGTGGTCTGGGCTGTTTCCCTTTTGACTACGGATCTTATCACTCGCAGTCTGACTCCCACGGATAAGTCTTTGGCATTCGGAGTTTGTCTGAATTCGGTAACCCGATGAGGGCCCCTAGTCCAAACAGTGCTCTACCTCCAAGACTCTTACTACGTGAGGCTAGCCCTAAAGCTATTTCGGAGAGAACCAGCTATCTCCAAGTTCGATTGGAATTTCTCCGCTACCCACACCTCATCCGCGCACTTTTCAACGTGCGTCGGTTCGGGCCTCCATCCAGTGTTACCTGGACTTCACCCTGGACATGGGTAGATCACCTGGTTTCGGGTCTACGACTACATACTAAAACGCCCTATTCAGACTCGCTTTCGCTGCGGCTCCGTCTCTTCAACTTAACCTTGCATGTAATCGTAACTCGCCGGTTCATTCTACAAAAGGCACGCCATCACCCATAAACGGGCTCTGACTACTTGTAGGCACACGGTTTCAGGATCTCTTTCACTCCCCTTCCGGGGTGCTTTTCACCTTTCCCTCACGGTACTGGTTCACTATCGGTCACTAGGGAGTATTTAGCCTTGGGAGATGGTCCTCCCTGCTTCCGACCGGATTTCACGTGTCCGGCCGTACTCAGGATCCACTCAGGAGGGAACGAAGTTTCAACTACAGGGCTGTTACCTTCTATGACGGGCCTTTCCAGACCGCTTCATCTACCCCGTTCCTTTGTAACTCCATGTTGAGTGTCCTACAACCCCGAAAGGCAAGCCTTTCGGTTTGGGCTGTTCCCGTTTCGCTCGCCGCTACTCAGGGAATCGCGTTTGCTTTCTCTTCCTCCGGGTACTTAGATGTTTCAGTTCCCCGGGTCTGCCTTCAGTACCCTATGTATTCAGGTAAAGATACTGCTCCATTACGAGCAGTGGGTTTCCCCATTCGGAAATCTCCGGATCAAAGCTTACTTACAGCTCCCCGAAGCATATCGGTGTTAGTCCCGTCCTTCATCGGCTCCTAGTGCCAAGGCATCCACCGTGCGCCCTTTCTAACTTAACCTACGGGTGAATATAAGCTTCGCATCTCTTCGTCAGCTTCCGCAGCGAAGCTCCTCATGTATATCATACACTCCAGTGCTCGCTCAGTCGCTTCCTCGATTTGCTCGCTTCTATTCCCCCTCTAATAAATATTAGAGAGAAAAACTAAAATGGCGATTACTCGGTTCTTGCTTGGTTTCTTCTATACGATTATCTAGTTTTCAAAGAACGATGTGTTGAGAGATTGTTCTCTCAAAACTAAACAAACAAAGAACGTGTCACAAACCGTTTTGTCTGGCTCATAGGTCCAGCTTTATCCTTAGAAAGGAGGTGATCCAGCCGCACCTTCCGATACGGCTACCTTGTTACGACTTCACCCCAATCATCTGTCCCACCTTAGGCGGCTGGCTCCTTGCGGTTACCCCACCGACTTCGGGTGTTACAAACTCTCGTGGTGTGACGGGCGGTGTGTACAAGGCCCGGGAACGTATTCACCGCGGCATGCTGATCCGCGATTACTAGCGATTCCGGCTTCATGCAGGCGAGTTGCAGCCTGCAATCCGAACTGAGAATGGTTTTGTGGGATTGGCTCCACCTCGCGGCTTCGCTGCCCTTTGTACCATCCATTGTAGCACGTGTGTAGCCCAGGTCATAAGGGGCATGATGATTTGACGTCATCCCCACCTTCCTCCGGTTTGTCACCGGCAGTCACCTTAGAGTGCCCAACTAAATGCTGGCAACTAAGATCAAGGGTTGCGCTCGTTGCGGGACTTAACCCAACATCTCACGACACGAGCTGACGACAACCATGCACCACCTGTCACTCTGTCCCCCGAAGGGGAACGTCCTATCTCTAGGAGTGTCAGAGGATGTCAAGACCTGGTAAGGTTCTTCGCGTTGCTTCGAATTAAACCACATGCTCCACCGCTTGTGCGGGCCCCCGTCAATTCCTTTGAGTTTCAGCCTTGCGGCCGTACTCCCCAGGCGGAGTGCTTAATGCGTTAGCTGCAGCACTAAAGGGCGGAAACCCTCTAACACTTAGCACTCATCGTTTACGGCGTGGACTACCAGGGTATCTAATCCTGTTTGCTCCCCACGCTTTCGCGCCTCAGCGTCAGTTACAGACCAGAAAGCCGCCTTCGCCACTGGTGTTCCTCCACATCTCTACGCATTTCACCGCTACACGTGGAATTCCGCTTTCCTCTTCTGCACTCAAGTCCCCCAGTTTCCAATGACCCTCCACGGTTGAGCCGTGGGCTTTCACATCAGACTTAAAGGACCGCCTGCGCGCGCTTTACGCCCAATAATTCCGGACAACGCTTGCCACCTACGTATTACCGCGGCTGCTGGCACGTAGTTAGCCGTGGCTTTCTGGTTAGGTACCGTCAAGGTACCGGCAGTTACTCCGGTACTTGTTCTTCCCTAACAACAGAGCTTTACGACCCGAAGGCCTTCATCGCTCACGCGGCGTTGCTCCATCAGACTTTCGTCCATTGTGGAAGATTCCCTACTGCTGCCTCCCGTAGGAGTCTGGGCCGTGTCTCAGTCCCAGTGTGGCCGATCACCCT
The DNA here is from genome assembly GCF_013248975.1 of Neobacillus endophyticus. GTDB lineage: Bacteria > Bacillota > Bacilli > Bacillales > Cytobacillaceae > Neobacillus > Neobacillus endophyticus. The sequence goes on along the minus strand of NZ_JABRWH010000001.1, from coordinate 1,814,058 downwards.
CTCAGGTCGGCTACGCATCGTCGCCTTGGTGAGCCGTTACCTCACCAACTAGCTAATGCGCCGCGGGCCCATCTGTAAGTGACAGCCGAAACCGTCTTTCAGTTCTTCCTCATGCAAGGAAGAAGATTATCCGGTATTAGCTCCGGTTTCCCGAAGTTATCCCGATCTTACAGGCAGGTTGCCCACGTGTTACTCACCCGTCCGCCGCTAATCTCAAGGAGCAAGCTCCTCAAGATTCGCTCGACTTGCATGTATTAGGCACGCCGCCAGCGTTCGTCCTGAGCCAGGATCAAACTCTCCAAGAAAGTTGATATAGCTCATAAAAATAACGTTGGCTTCATTTCTAACGAAATGAATAATTATTGTTTGTTAACGTTTTTGTTTGTTTAGTTTTCAAAGAACTATCTTGCCCATTCGCTCAAAAGCGACTTTTTAAATATATCACACACCAACGATAGTGTCAACAACTTTTTTAAATTGTTTTTTTCGTCAGCAGCGACTTTTAATAATATATCAGCCTTTTAAAAAAGTGTCAATTACTTTTAAAAAAAAAGCTTCACCCTTTTTTTCGCCCTTTCTTTCCTTTCCACATATATTTTAAACATTCATGTGGGGAGGCAACACGTTTAAATAAGGAAAATAATACTTTGTATCGCTCTTCCATTGCTCTCTTTACGATATGATCAATCCGCTCATCCCTTAAATCAAACAAGATTTCATCAAGTTCTCTCTTTATTAGGTATTCGATCTCTTTCACTTCTTTTTCATTGATGAGAAGTCCAAACATTGAATAACCTCCAGCGAAATTTCTAGTTATAGTAGTCTTTTCCAATTTATTAAATTTTATAATAAAATCTCCCATCATATTTTTTAAAAGACAAGCATAGGTTTGAGACTAGAAGGATTTGGACGAGGTGGGGTCAGGATGAATTTCTTTTTTATTCTAAATGGCAAGGCTTTAAAAAACATTGCCCTTATTTTAGTTGCGGCTTTTTTTACAGCATGGTTTCTTTACATGGAGAACATTACACAAGTTCCCGTATTCTCAGCTAAAGATGCACCAAAAGCGGTATATCGTGGAGAAAAAGATGTTGCCTTGACTTTTAATATTGGCTGGGGTGATGAAAAAGCTGAACCGATTATAGATACACTCAAAAAGGAAAATGTGAAATCGGCTACTTTCTTCCTTTCCGGTTCATGGGCGGAAAGACACCCTGATATTGTCAGCAGTATTATAAAAGATGGCTATGAAATTGGTTCACTGGGTTATAATTATGAAGACTATACGGAGTTGGATGATGCTCGAATAGCCAAAGATATTACTAAGGCACAAGAAGTTTTTAAAAAATTAAATGTAAAAGAAGTAAAACTGCTCCGGGCACCTACAGGTCATTTTGATGTACGAACATTAAAAATTGCCAAAAGATACGGCTATACCGTTGTACATTGGAGCTTAGATTCAAAAGACTGGCAGAACCCTGGAATAAGGGCCATTGTGTCAAATGTTAATAAAACCCAAAAGGGGGATATTGTGCTCCTTCATGCTTCTGATTCCGCTAAACAAACAGCAAAAGCTTTACCGCTGATCATGCAGGATCTTCATCATAAAGGCTTGAAACTTGTCACGGTATCAGAAATGATTGCGAACGGAGAAGCACGTTCAAACGAAATCAGATAAACCAAAATACAAGAACCGCCCGTTTAAACGGACGGTTTTTGTATTTATTCTTATAAACTTTGGCTATTTGGAAATTGTTTTTTGGTTTTCCCTTATTTCTCTCTCTTGTTGAGACTGAATGTTTAATTTATGGAGAATTAATAATTGGTAGGCATTACAGGCCATTAAGGCAAACATCATGGGGTAAAACAGACTGGATCCATTCACTCGAAGTGCTGGCATCCATTCCACCAAAGTTCCCACAATCATAAAAAAGAACGCTGGAATAAATGCTTCTCGATTTGTTTGTTTCATTTTGAACCAGGCAGTTATATAACCAATAACCAATATCAACATGGCAAGTCCTACATAAGGGATTATAGAATTGCCGGGTTTCGCAAAGCTTTCAAACCTAAGATAGACTAAGTCAAATAACGCAAATAAGGTTAAAACAAATTGGACGGAATTCCAAAGGGAAACGGACTTAAATATTCCTAATCCAAATCGGTGAATGGTTAAATAAGCAAAAAAGCCCATTTGGCTGATAACGCTAAATAGAAAGCCCATTACAATTAACCAAATAAGCGCAGATAAGATATCCACCACTTTAAATCCAGTAATATACGGCTGAAATTGACTCCAGCGGACAATGAATCCCACAATAGCAGTTGTGACTCCACCAACTAATAATGTGGTCATAAAGAGTCTTACCCAATTCCGGCTTGTCACACCTGAAACCCCCAAAAGAAAAAATATCTTCCAATTCGATTGTACCAAGCAAAATTTGAAAAATCCATATTTTAAGTTATCGTGCATAACTTTTCGGGATTTTCTTCATCCTAATTTTAAGGATTTCTATGTGAAAGGGGCTTTATAATGAAAACGAAATGGAACTTGCTCCTCTTGCCCATTGTCTTACTAATCACAAGCTGTTCTTCTAGTGATACCGGCAGTGCTAGCCAGCAAATTGATTACGACCAAACCAAGAAGATGGTTGTTGATATTCTCAAGACTGATGATGGGAAGAAAGCGATACAGGATGTTATGTCAGATGACAAAATGAAGGAAAAACTGGTCATGGACCAAAAAGTTGTCTCTCAAACGATTCAACAAACATTGGCTTCAGATAAAGCAAGTGAATTTTGGAAAAAGACATTTAGCGATCCTAAATTCGCTCAAAGTGTCGCTAAAAATATGCAGGCAGAAAACGAGAAATTATTAAAGACCTTAATGAACGATCCCTCATATAGAAACATGATGATTCAGGTTTTTAAGGAGCCTGAAATACAAAAGGAGCTTACAGACGCACTAAAAAGTAAAGATTACCGTCAGCATCTCCAGAGTGTCATTACGGAAACCGTTGACAGCCCATTATTCAGAGCCAAAATTCAAGAACTGCTACTAAAAGCAGCAGAAGAAACTAAAGCCAAATCAGGTGGTTCAAGTCAAAGCAGTAACAAATCCAGCGGAAGTACCTGATTTCATCTTAATAGAACTCTGATGCCAAAGGCAGGTTCATGCCTGTTAGCAACATGCCTTTCCTATTGAACATAAAACCTCTTCCTACTTCGGAAGAGGTTTTAACTTTTAAATTATTTACTGAGTCGATTCACTACTTTTTCAGCAATTTCCAAATAAATATTTCCTAACTTATGATCAGGTTGATAGATGGACGGAGCGAAGTCCTCCTCGTTCCAATCCGGCTGGTCAAGTGGCAGACGGCCAAGGAGTTCCGTATTTAATTCTTCGGCCAATTTGTCACCGCCACCTCTACCGAATACATATTCTTTCTCACCTGTTACTTTACTTTCAAAATAAGCCATGTTCTCAATGACGCCAAGCAATTCATGTTCGGTTCTTATTGCCATGGCACCAGCACGTGCGGCAACGAATGCTGCTGTAGGGTGTGGAGTTGTAACGATGATTTCCTTACAAGCCGGGAGCATAGTATGCACGTCTAACGCGACATCTCCTGTTCCCGGAGGTAAATCCAGCAATAAATAATCAAGGCCTGTACCCCACTCCACTTCGTTAAAGAAGCTGTTTAACATTTTCCCTAACATTGGTCCCCGCCAGATTATCGGAGCATTGTCCTCAACAAAGAAGCCCATGGATATCACTTGGACGCCAAAACGTTCAACAGGAATAATTTTTTCTCCACGGACAACTGGACGTTTGGTAATTCCCATCATATCGGGAACACTAAATCCATAAATATCAGCATCAATCAAACCAACTTTTTTACCAAGGCGTGCAAGTGCTACTGCTAGGTTAACAGAAACTGTAGATTTTCCGACGCCGCCTTTACCGCTCGCAATCGCAATAAAAGTAGTATTTTCAGAATGGAGCAAGTTTTCCTCTTTTTCCGGCTCAGCATGACGATGAGCAGCAATGACGTCTTCAGAAAGTTGACCAAAGCGGATTCCTACTGAAGCCGCTCCCGCCTCTTTTAAAAGGTTGACAATTTGGGATTGCAGCTGCAACTGTTCGCTTGTCCCTGTCCGGGCAATATCAATCTTTACGCTGACATGATTCTTTTCTTCTTTAATTTTAATTTCTTCAATCGCATTTAGCTCAGCTAAAGTTTTATGTAAAAACGGCTCTTTCAAGCTACCAAGAACCTCGCGTACTTTTACTTCTGTTAACATGCTAACACCTCACCAATTGAATTCGTTTCCATCTTTCAGTATACCATAAGCATGCTGGGATTGCTGTTATATGAATCACTTACAAACATATTGTCTATATGTAAAAAGGAAGGCGGGACTTTCCAGCCTTCCTTAATCTGTTTCATTTAATTCCTTTTCATTCGAAAAATAGCGCAAAATCCCTTTATAAATTGAGATTGCCACTTTTTCCTGATAGGAGTCCTTTTTTAAATTTTTCCTTTCCTGAGGATTGGATAGAAATCCGACTTCTACCAAGGCCCCTGGTTTCTTTGCATTTTTTAAAATATATACCTGATTAATCGGTTTTGCCTTCCGGGTTGTATTCTCCAAGTTTCTTCGAAGTTCATCCTGAATAAATTTTGCTACCCGTGCATTTTCCTCATGCTGCGGGGCATAAAATGTTTGGGCTCCGCTCCATTTTGCCGATGGAATAGCATTCAAGTGGATACTGATAAAAAGATCATTATCGGAATCATTAATCATTTTTAGCCGTTTTTTTAAATCCTCCACTTTCCTGCGGCTGTAGCCTCGAGTATCGGGATCTGCCAAATCGGTATCAGTTGTTCTAGTCATCACGACAAGTGCCCCTTGCTGCTGCAAGTAATCCCTTACTTTTAATGTAATATTAAGGGCAATATCTTTTTCCAGGACTTTTCCGGTTCCAGCACCGCCGTCAGGCCCCCCGTGCCCTGCATCAAGTAAAATGATCTTCCCTGACAGTGGTAGGTTCCATGTTTTCCAAGAGTCATTGTTAGAAAAGTCGTGCTGCAGAATAAGAAATAAAATGAGTAATCCCACCGAAAATCCGATGATTTTTAATCTGCGATTTAACAAACCAAATCATTCCTTCCCGCTCGTCCCTTTCGTTAAAATATATGGGACAAGGGGAAGCTTTAGAACACTAAGAAATGCTTTTGTTAATGAAGGCGGAGTTTATGGCGTCTCTGCCCTTTTTCAAACCCTTCTCTCCACCAAACATGAACATATTGTTCACATTGGTAGTAAAGCGTCTCACTCATGACTCCTTCTTCGCCACTTCCCCAAAAAAGGAAAAAGTTATATATGGTGTCAATTAAATGTTTTTCTTCATTTACACAGCGCAAACGTACTTGATCCGGCTCCTCACCAAAATAGCCAAACTTGCTGAATTTGGCGCCTAATAAGTAGGCTTCCAATGCAATATCATAGCAAGCTTCTTCAATACCTGTATTCATAATCATACCTGAAGTTATTCTTGACGAGCCAAAATAATGTTGTACTCGTTCCTTTAATGTCTGAATCGATAAATCCCTCAGCACGGAACGTTCATATTTCATTTGTTTTTCGCGACGCTTTTCTCTAAAGGTTGTAATAACAGTCACTTCATTCACCTCTTAAAACTATTCTTTATCTCGCGTTCATAAGAAATGCAAAAGCACTTGCCTTTTCCTTTGCCAATTTTTTATCCAGAATCATCCTTTCTCCGTTTTTTCATCCAAAAGTTGTAGAAAAGTTCAAGCTTTTTATTGAGGGAATATTTGTAAGAAATCGATATGCTAAACACATAAAGAATAAAGAGAGGATGACAAATATGGATCAAAAAGTTGTGATGATTACTGGAGCTTCCAAAGGATTGGGCAGAGCATTGACAATCGCGTTTGCCAAGGAAGGTGCAAGGCTCGCTATTTGCTCAAGATCAACGGAAAGCTTACAAATAGTAAAAGAAAAGGCTGAGAGCTTAGGGGCCGAAGTGTTGGCGATAACAGCCGATATTTCCAAATCAAGGGATGTAGAGCGGTTCGTCGCCATGACCGAAGAAACATTTGGTCATATTGATGTATTGATAAACAATGCCTCCATTTTGGGACCTAGTCCAATGCCATTACTCCTCGATTATCCTGAGGAAGATTTTGCAGAAGTACTAAGGGTAAATACAGTTTCACCATTTTTGGTAACCAGAAGAGTCATACCTGGTATGCTGGAGCGCAATGAAGGCTCCATTATCAATGTAACCTCCGAAGCTGGTCATACAGGCTATGCTGGATGGGGCGCATATGGTATTTCAAAATTCGCTCTTGAAGGACTCACCCAAACATGGGCAGATGAACTAAGCGAAACAAACATACGGATAAATATGGTCGACCCGGGAGAAATGGACACAGATATGCACCGGTTGGCAGTTCCTGATTGCGACCACCCATTAGCTAAACCTGAAGAGGTTGTTGGCGTGTTTTTATATTTGGCATCGGATCGGTCAAAAAAGGTGAACGGAAAACGGTTTGAAGCTCAAGCTAAGGAGGAATTATGATGGCCGTAAAAGCGTTGGATTTTTATCTTCCGGATGATCTGAATGCTTCTCACCCTCCTGAAAAACGAGGGCTAAGGAGGGATCATGTTCGAATGATGGTGCTGAACCGGCTAACAGGGGAAGTTAAACACGACCATTTTTTCCATTTAGCGAATTATCTCGAGCCTGGGGACCTTGTGATATTGAATAACAGCAGAACCATTCCTGCTGTCTTACAAGCTGCTTGGATCCGAAACTCTCTTCAAATTGCACAATCATTGGAAGTAAGACTAGCAAGGCGCCGGCATGAAGACATTTGGGAAGCACTTATTATCGCAAACCATGTAAAGACGGGTGATTATTTACATTTTTGCGCTGAACTATCCGCTACGGTTATCGGTGAAAAAGAAAATTCACCTTTGAAAGTCATTCAATTTTCTAAAAAAGGAACAGACTTGCTTAATATAATCTACGAACTCGGAGAACCGGTACGATACGAATACATTCACCATCCCTGGGAATTAGATTATTATCAAACGATTTTTGCCAGCCACCCAGGCTCAGTGGAGATGCCCTCAGCTGGCAGAGCCTTCAGCTGGGAATTGATTTTTGACTTAAAACGCAGAAACATTCAGCTTGATTTTATCCAGCTCCATACCGGACTGAGCTACTTCCTTGATGATCAATGGCCTCAGTCCCCGGAAGAGAATGATGAGGAGTACAACATTCCTGAACAGACGATGGAAAGGATACGAAATGCAAAAGCATCCGGCAACAGGGTGATTGCTGTTGGAACTACGGTCGTTCGGGCTCTTGAGACTGCTGCCAAAACGGGGCTACTCTCAGGTGTGACCAATTTATATATAGCTCCTCACACTTCTTTAAAAATTGTCGACGGTATTATAACTGGTTTTCATGAACCTAAGGCAAGTCATCTTGATATGCTGTCAGCCTTTGTACCCGAAGAATATTTAATGCAAGCCTATACCCAGGCCGTTCAATCTGGCTACTTATGGCATGAATTCGGGGATATGAATTTCATTTTATGAGAGGAGCTCTTAAAATGCGATTTCACCATTATGCCATGGAAGTAAGAAATATAGAGGAGTCGATTACTTTTTTTAAAAATCATTTTGGATTACACGAAGAGTGCCGATTGATTTTGATGGAGGAGGAAATCGTGTTTCTTGTGTCAGATCATTTCCGTCTCGAGTTAATCGCAACCCAACAAGAGAAGAACGAGTATCATGTTTGTTTTGAAGTAAGCAATCTAAAAGAAGTGATTAACCGATTTAGTCATCGGATCCTAGAAGGACCGTATAAGCTTGAAAACGGCTGGGAAACTGTCTTTATCAAGGGGGCAGACCGTGAAATTATTGAGTTTTTACAGGTTAGAAGTAACGCCTAATTCAGAAAAAACCTAAAAATTGTAACGGATAGATCGTTTCTCTGATTTCTTAATCTTGGTTGTCTCTCATCTTGCATGTGAAGAACAGTTTCCTTCTTCCGGTTCGTGGGTTTGACCTTCATCATACTTATGAAGGACGGTTTCACCTTGGCCTAGCCCCGGTTTGGCCTTCATCTCTCTTATGAAGGACAGTTTCACTTTAGCCTAGCCCCGGTTTGGCCTTCATCTCTCTTATGAAGGACGGTTTCACTTTAGCCTACCACTGGTTTGGCCTTCATTTCTCTTATGAAGGACGGTTTCACTTTAGCCTACCACTGGTTTGGCCTTCATTTTTCTTATGAAAGACAGTACTCCCCAGATCTGTATACGTTTTGTTCTACATGACTTTTACAAATATTCAAATATTAACTTATAGACTATAATGACAATAGAAATGGGATGGTGGAGGGGAACATGAATGTCCGTAGAGGCTGAATACGAAGAAATTAGCATTTTAAAGGAAATTGCCGAGCTCCTAAATGAAGGCACAGATACAAATGATATTTTGTCGGGCGTATTGAAAAAGCTTTTGCATGTAACTGGACTGCAAACAGGATGGATTTTTTTAATTGACGAAAATGGGACCCATCATCTCGCTGCCGACGAAGCACTGCCGCCTGCCCTGACAAATAACACGAAACAGAGGATGTGCCTCGGCAATTGCTGGTGTGTAAATAAATACAATAATCATCAATTGAAGAAAGCAACAAATATTATGGAATGTAAAAGAATTGAAGAAGCAATGGAAGAGAATGCGGGAGAAACATGCGGGCTAACCCATCATGCTACCGTCCCGCTTGGAGCTGGACAGGAACGATTTGGGCTTTTAAACGTTGGCTCGCCTTATAAAACGCATTTTGAAAAAAATGAACTCGCATTACTCGAAGCCGTTGCCTATCAAATCGGCACTGCTTTAAAAAGAATCAAACTCACTCAGCGTGAACAGGAAACCGCACTTATTGCTGAACGAAACCGCCTGGCAAGGGATCTTCATGATTCCGTCAATCAGCTTTTATTTTCCCTCAGCCTTACTGCAAGGGCTGGCGTGGAAATGACCTCAGTGGCCGAAGTTAAACAAACGTTTAATTATATTCAAGATTTGGCTCAGGAGGCGCTGGGGGAAATGCGGGCCTTGATCTGGCAACTGCGGCCGCAGGGTTTGGAAAATGGGCTGATTAGCGCCTTGAGAAGTTATGCTGAAATGCTGGGCCTAGCTATTGAAACGAATGTGATGGGTGCTGCCAGTATTCCTGGAAAAGTTGAGGAAGCTTTATGGCGAATTGGACAAGAAGCGCTGGCCAATTGTAAAAAACACTCTCAGTCCACTGTAGTAAAATTATTTTTTCATACAGCTAAGGACGGGGTCGCCATGACAGTACAAGATAACGGCTGTGGCTTTCATTTTGAAGAAGAACTGGAAATCCCTTCATTGGGATTAAAAAATATGAAATCACCGACGGAAGCATTAAAAGGGAAATTTCAATTAAACAGTAAGCCGGGAAGCGGAACAGAAATACAGATTTACATTCCGTTCTAGGAGGAGAATAAATGACGATACGCATTTTAATTGCCGACGATCATCATGTGGTAAGGAGAGGACTAGTCTTTTTCCTTCGCACCCAAAAGGATTTTGAAATTATTGGAGAAGCTGCAAATGGAAAAGAAGCCGTTGAACTGGCAAAAACACTTAAACCGGATCTCATCCTTATGGACCTGATAATGCCAAAAGTTGATGGCATCCAGGCCACCAAGATGATTAAAAAAGAACAGCCAGACATTAAAATTATGATGCTGACCAGTTTCTCTGACCAGGATCATGTCATTCCGGCGCTTGAAGCGGGTGCATCAGGGTTCCAGTTAAAAGACATTCAGCCAGATGAACTTGTTATATCCATCAAAAAAATCATGGAAGGAGAAAATCAACTCCATCCAAAAGCTACCACTCACTTGCTAGCGAATTTGTCCAATAAAAGCAAGCCGGAAAAAAAGGTAATCGAAGAATTAACAAAAAGAGAGTTAGATGTTCTAAAAGAAATTGCCAAAGGAAAAAGCAATAAAGAAATTGCTTCCGCTTTATTTATCACTGAAAAAACCGTTAAGACACACGTATCGAATCTTTTGGGAAAACTTGAACTTGCTGATCGGACTCAGGCGGCACTATACGCGGTGAGACATCAATTAGCTGATTAATACAGATACTCGAATAGTAGCTGCAGCTCGTTATAAAAAAAGACCGCCTAAAATCTATTTGCGGTCCTTTATTGATTATCTGGATTTTTTAATATATTTATAAACCACAGTGGTGAATGTAATCTTCATAAGACTTTCAAGCCTGTGTGCCCAGGATGCTTCCATATTATCCGGATTAAACTGGGCTACTCCTGCTTTCACTTTAATCCATTTCTTTAAATCATCGTCCTGAAAATAGCCAGTTATTTGAGGTTGATAACGGATGAAATGGATGAAGCCCTAAATATATTTATCCATACTAGATATAAATATTGGAGACATGGCAGCTGTTCTTGAAACAATTTTTGCTTTTCCTTCTATATGTTCCAGAGTTGTTTGTTCCACATTGTTCTGGATAAATAAGTTGCTTACCAATAAGCTCAAAATACAGAAACCGCAAACCAAGATGGTGATTTTATATTGTAATGGCAGACTAAACTTGAATTCAGTCTAATACCCCCTTATTCCCAAGGGAAATTTTATCTACTTTTCTGATTAAAAGGTAAAAAGGTGGATGGATTTTTCATTATTGTACTCCATTTATTTTAACTATCATAATATTTGTTTTAAAAAAGGGGGAATTATTTTAACCTTGGGAAGCTGTCTGAAATATTTTCATGGCTATTTTGAGGATATTTCATTTTTTAACAAAAAAGACTCCCAACCAAATTGGTTGAGAGCCTCCAAAGCTTGAAAATTAACGCTTTGAGAACTGAGGTGCACGACGAGCACCTTTAAGACCGTATTTTTTACGCTCTTTCATACGAGCGTCGCGAGTTAATAAGCCTGCACGTTTTAATGTTGGACGGTATTCTGGATCTGCTTGAAGCAATGCACGAGCGATACCGTGACGGATTGCGCCAGCTTGACCAGTGTAACCACCACCGCTTACGTTTACAAGAACATCGTAGCTGCCAACTGTTTCAGTAGCTACTAATGGTTGTCTTACAACAACACGTAAAGCTTCGAATGGGATATAATCTTCGATTTCACGACCATTAACAACAATTTTACCTGTGCCTGGAACTAAGCGCACACGTGCGACAGAGCTCTTACGACGGCCAGTACCAATGTATTGAACTTGTGCCAAGTTAATTCCTCCCTATCATTAACCGCGAAGTTCGTAAACTTCTGGTTTTTGTGCTTGGTGCGGATGCTCTGCGCCAGCGTATACGTGTAATTTTTTGATCATTTGACGGCCTAGGGAATTCTTTGGAAGCATGCCTTTAATAGCAAGTTCAAGCATTCTTTCAGCGTAATTTGTACGCATTTCAAGAGCCGTTCTTTGTTTTAAACCGCCTGGGTGTTGGCTGTGACGGTAGTAGATTTTGTCAGTTAATTTCTTACCAGTTAATTCAATCTTAGATGCATTAAGAATAATTACATGATCACCAGTGTCAACATGTGGTGTATAAGTTGGTTTGTGCTTACCACGTAAGATTGATGCTACTTCAGAAGCAAGACGTCCAAGAGTTTTGCCCTCAGCATCAACTACGTACCATTTACGCTCGATAGTGTTGGCATTTGCCATAAACGTTGTACGCATGAGTTTCCCTCCTAAAAATCATTTATAATTTCCGCACTTTCATAAGCAATTTCTGTTCGATTCTGTTCCGGGAATCCAACAGCAACGGCCACTGTGCGCCCAATTTGCTAATATATATTTTCAAACACGATGAAGACTTTCCGGGGCTTATCGTGGTTTTAAAAACACACACATATAATATAATAAGGCCATGGTAACTAATTGTCAAGAAAATGTTACACCAGGTTGGGTTGTTTATAAAAAAGTGTAGTTAGTGTACTTTAATTGCCTTCACTAGCCGCTTTCGCTTACTTATTGTTTAACTAAAGCAGCATTAGTTGCGTGTGATGGCATTTTTTTCGGCCTATTGTGAACTAGAACCTAACCTTACTTTAATAAAATACTTCCCAAAGATAAAGCCCATGTGCTGGAGCGGTCTTCCCTGCTGCGGAGCGGTCTTTCTTTTCTAAAATAGCAGGCATTTCCTCAGAAGCCCGGTCACCTGAGCCAACCTCTAAAAGAGTTCCCACTAATATTCGGACCATATTATACAAAAAGCCGTTTCCCACAAACCGAATAGTTAAGTGCTCCCCTTCTTGTACAAATTCAATCGAATGGATCGTACGAATTTTATCCTCAACTTCCGTTTTAGCAGAGCAAAAGCTTGTATAGTCATGAGGTTCATCTAAAAAATACCGACTTGCTTTACGCATTTCATCAATATTTAATGCGTATGGATACTGATAAGCATAATTTCGCTGAAACGGATCCCGCTTCGCCGACAAATACAATCGATAACGATATTCTTTTCCAGCCGCATCATACCGTGCATGAAAGGAATTTACTGTCTCTTTCACAGAAAGAACTGAAATATCCTTCGGCAGCAATGAATTTAAAGCCTGGACCCAGCGCTCATCAGGAATCGAAAGCGGTGAATCAAAATGAATAACTTGGCCCATGGCATGAACCCCAGCATCCGTTCTCCCTGATGCAGCTACTTTTACATGATTGCCCTTATGCATTTTTGTTAACACAGCTTCCAGTTCAGACTGTACAGTTCGTTTATTGGGCTGAACTTGATAACCGGAAAAATCCGTGCCATCATAGGCAATAATCCCTTTGTACCTCTGCATAAATTTCCCTCATTTAACAAAATAGGACGATTATGATCGAAATAATAATAATAAAACAGTTAAAACAGCCAACAGCACAATCTGCAGAGAATCAGCCACTTTCCAGCTTAACTGGCGGTACTTGGTTCTCCCTTCACCGCCGCGATAACCTCTGGCTTCCATCGCGATCGCCAGCTCTTCCGCACGTTTAAAGGCACTTACAAATAAAGGAATCAACAATGGAATGACAGCCTTAATCCTCTCCTGCAGCGGACCGCTGCCAAACTCAACGCCTCTGGCCATCTGCGCCTTCATAATTTTATCAGTTTCCTCCATCAGTGTTGGAATAAACCGTAAGGCAATAGACATCATCAGTGCCATTTCATGAACAGGAAAACGCAAACGATTTAATGGGTGTAAAAGACTCTCCAACCCATCTGTAATTTCAATTGGCGTAGTCGTCAATGTTAGCAGCGAAGTCATTAAAATTAAAAAGAAAAAACGAAAAGAAATATATAATCCTTGTGTTAGTCCTTCTTCGTAAATTTTCACTGGGCCAAACCTGTACAAAAGGGTCCCCTGCTGTGTAAAAAATAGCTGCAATAAAAAAGTAAACACCACTAGCCAAATAACAGGTTTAAGTCCACCATATAGGAAACGGAATGGAATCCTTGACATGGCTATCATAAAAAAAGTATAAATGGCAATAAGTGCGTAAGTGACTCCATTATTCGCAAGAAAAATAATGCAAACAAACAAGAAGATGATGAGAAGCTTTGAACGCGAATCCATTTTGTGAATAGATGAATCTGCCGGGACATAGCGACCAAAAATCATTTTTTCCATCATGGCCGAATTCCCCCTTTTAAAAGGGTGGCTGCAGCTTCTGATAACTCACCAATCGTTAAATAAGTTTTCTCCAACTTCAAGTCCATTTTTTCCTCAAGCAATAATTGAAATCGAACAACCTCTGGAACATCCAATCCCATTTTCATTAATTCTTCCGGTGCAGAAAATATCTCTTCAGGAGTGCCTTTGTTTACAACTCTGCCTTGCTGCATGATGACAATTTGATTCGCGTATCTGGCTGCATCTTCCATGCTGTGCGTGACTAATATTGTAGAAAGTCCTCTTTCTTGATGAAGAGAATAAAACATGTCCATGATTTCTTTACGGCCCCGGGGATCTAATCCCGCTGTTGGTTCATCCAAAACGATCACTTCAGGACCCATTGCCAATACACCTGCAATCGCTACACGACGCATTTGTCCGCCAGAAAGGTCAAAAGGTGATTTTAATAAAACTTCCTCACCAAGCCCCACTTGCTTTAAAGCAAATCGTGCACGTTCCTTTGCTTCTTCCTCAGAAACACCAAAATTCATCGGACCAAAAATGATATCTTTCTCCACAGTTTCCTCAAACAATTGATGCTCCGGGAATTGAAAAACAATCCCGACTTTTTGTCTGACTGGTTTTAAATGCTTATTTTTCTGATGAGCTTTGATTTCTTGATTGCCAATCTTAACTATTCCCTCTGTAGGCTGAAGAAGGGCATTCAAATGCTGCAAAACCGTAGATTTTCCTGAACCGGTATGGCCAATTACAGCCAAATAGGTTCCTGAAGGAATATCAATGGTTACATCTTGAATCGCAATTCTTTCAAATGGTGTCTTAGCCTGGTAGCGGTATTCTACATGTGAGAGTGAGATGTCCATAGCTCTTTCACCAACTCTTCTTCTGATAAATAATGCTTGGATAGTTCAAACCCTTGTTTTCGAAACGCTTTACTCATTTTTACCGAAAACGGAATATCCAGCCCTAATTGAATCAATTGTTCATCCATTGAAAAAATTTCTTCAGGTGTTCCTTCACAAAAAACCTCTCCTTTATTCATGACAATTATCCGATCCGCTTTAGCTGCTTCTTCCAAATCATGAGTAATAGAGATAACCGTAAGTAATCTTTCCGCTTTTAATGCCCTGACAGTCTCCAAGACTTCTGTTCTGCCTCTTGGGTCGAGCATGGATGTTGCTTCATCCAGAATAATAATGGCCGGTCTCAATGCAAGTACACCAGCAATAGCGACTCGCTGCTTTTGTCCACCTGATAGATGGTGGGGCTCTTGATGCAGAAATTGATCCATTTTTACCTTTCTTAATGAATCTTGGACTCTTTGGATCATTTCTTCTCTCGGGATTCCGTTATTTTCTAACCCAAAAGCCACATCATCTTCAACAGTAGTCCCAACAAACTGATTATCAGGATTTTGAAACACCATGCCAATTTTTTTTCTTATTTCCCATATGGACTCCTCTTCAAGCTTCAATCCGCAGACCGTTATTTCCCCATTTTGCGGAAATTGCAATCCATTTAAAAGCTTAGCCATGGTAGATTTCCCTGAACCGTTATGACCAACAATTGCAAGCCACTCTCCTTCATTGATGTCGAAGGATACATTTTTTAAGGCATAGTGTTCTTGGGAATCATATTGAAAAGAAACTTCCTTAAGAGAAACAATTGACTTTTCCATCGCACAATTCTCCCCTAGCTAGTCTGTACTCAACTCATAATTGTCTCTAATAAACTGTCTAAAATCACTTTAAACACTAGGGAAAAATCCCTCTATAGCAAAAAAAGCCTGCACCTCGTCCCTGGCAGCAAACGCGTTTCAGCTGCAAAAAGAATTTCTATAATAGAAATGGGAGGAGGTGCATGAGCTAGACGAGTCGTAAATAACGCATCTATATCAATGCGAAATAAATTAAAGTAACATCAAATCTTAAACAATTAAAATGACGATCACCACTTAATATTTCTCCAATCAATTGGAGTTACGCTCATCATAACACTCGTTTTGGCTTGGTTCTAAAAGAATATGGAATTCACTACAGAAAAAGGGCAGAGAACAAGTTTGATTTTAAACTGTCCACGCCCTTGTTGTCTGTGAAAAGATATTAAACTAACTCAATAATCACCATTGGTGCACCGTCACCGCGACGTTGACCAAGCTTCATGATACGAGTATATCCACCTTGGCGCTCTTGGTAACGTGGAGCGATATCAGTGAAAAGTTTTTGTAAAGCATCTTGACCATTTTCAGCATTAGCTACTTCATTGCGAACAAATGCAGCAGCTTGGCGGCGTGCATGTAAATCACCACGTTTGCCTAAAGTGATCATTTTTTCAACTGTTGAACGAAGTTCTTTCGCACGCGTTTCTGTTGTTTCAATGCGTTCGTTGATGATTAAATCTGTTGTTAAATCACGCAGCATTGCTTTACGCTGTGCGCTTGTACGTCCTAACTTTCTGTATGCCATGAAGGGTTCCCTCCTTTTTTGAAGTCATCAAACGGATTGTATCTACTAAAAAGATTCTAGCATCAAGAAATGTCTAGTCGTCTTTGCGTAAGCCCAATCCAAGCTCTTCTAGTTTTGCCTTCACTTCTTCAAGTGATTTGCGTCCTAAATTACGCACTTTCATCATATCTTCTTCAGTTTTATTAGCTAATTCCTGAACAGTATTGATGCCTGCACGTTTTAGGCAGTTATAAGAACGAACAGAAAGATCGAGTTCCTCAATTGTCATTTCTAGAACTTTTTCTTTTTGGTCTTCTTCTTTTTCAATCATAATTTCAGCATTTTGCGCTTCATCAGTCAAACCTACGAAGATGTTCAAATGCTCGGTTAATATTTTTGAACCAAGAGCAATTGCTTCTTTTGGACCAGTGCTTCCATCAGTCCACACATCAAGCGTCAGCTTATCATAGTTTGATAATTGACCTACACGCGTATTTTCTACCTGATAAGACACACGGGCAACAGGCGTGTAAATTGAATCAATTGGAATGACACCAATAGGCTGGTCTTCACGCTTGTTTTGATCCGCTGGCGTATATCCGCGACCGCGTCTTGCCGTTAATCTCATGCGAAGATGCCCATTAGAGCCTAATGTAGCAATATGAAGATCTGGATTTAAAATCTCAACATCACTGTCATGAGTAATATTCCCTGCAGTAATAGGACCTTCACCTTGAACATCAATTTCTAAGGTTTTTTCTTCGTCAGAATAGATTTTTAAAGCAATTTTTTTAATGTTTAAAATGATGGATGTAACATCCTCCACGACGCCTTCAATTGTTGAGAACTCATGAAGTACCCCATCGACCTGAATCGAAGTAACAGCGGCACCTGGGAGTGAAGATAATAGGATACGACGTAAGGAGTTACCCAAAGTGGTACCATATCCACGCTCAAGTGGCTCTACAACGAACTTTCCGTATTTGGCATCATCGCTGATCTCAACCGTTTCGATTTTTGGTTTTTCTATTTCGATCATCAATTAACCCTCCTTCAAAACGTCGAAACTCGATTAGAAGCTTACTAACCGAAATTCCCCCATTTATACGTTCCCGTTTGTGCACAACAACTGGAATTAATCTTCTGTATAATCAATGAAAAAATTCATATCATATCCCATTATAGACATACAATACGAGTTCTATACAGAAAAATTAAACGCGACGACGTTTTGGCGGACGGCAGCCGTTATGTGGAACAGGTGTAACGTCTTTAATAGCAGTAACCTCAAGGCCTGCAGCTTGAAGTGCACGAATAGCAGCTTCACGACCTGCACCAGGTCCTTTAACCGTTACTTCTAAAGTTTTCATTCCGTGTTCCATAGATGCTTTAGCCGCAGTTTCAGCAGCCATTTGTGCTGCGAATGGAGTAGATTTACGAGAACCTTTAAATCCAAGCGCACCAGCACTTGACCAAGAAATTGCGTTTCCATGAACATCAGTAATTGTTACGATTGTATTGTTGAATGTTGAACGGATATGTGCAACACCAGCTTCAATATTCTTTTTAACCCGACGTTTACGAGTATTCGTTTTACGTGCCATTTAAATTAACCTCCTTTACCGATTACTTTTTCTTGTTCGCAACAGTCTTACGAGGACCTTTGCGTGTACGAGCGTTGTTTTTCGTGTTTTGTCCACGAACCGGTAAACCACGACGATGACGAAGACCGCGGTAGCAGCCGATTTCCATTAGACGCTTAATGTTAAGTGAAACTTCACGGCGAAGGTCACCTTCAACTTTTAATTTATCAAGAATATCACGGATTTTGTTTAATTCATCTTCCGTTAAATCACGTACACGAGTGTCTTCAGAAACACCTGCTTCTGCCAAGACCTTTTGTGCAGTCTTTTTACCAATTCCAAAAATATAAGTTAAAGAGATCACTACACGCTTTTCACGTGGAATGTCCACACCAGCAATACGTGCCATTTATTAAAGCACCTCCTTCAAAATTAACCTTGTTTTTGTTTATGTTTAGGGTTTTCACAGATCACCATTACTTTTCCGCGTCTACGAATAACTTTGCACTTTTCGCAGATCGGTTTAACAGATGGTCTTACTTTCATTATCCTAACCTCCTTGATAGTACGGAGTGCAGTTGATTATTTAAAACGGTAAGTGATTCTTCCGCGTGTTAAGTCATATGGAGAAAGCTCAACAGTTACCTTATCACCCGGCAGAATGCGGATAAAATGCATTCTGATCTTTCCGGAAACATGAGCCAGCACAGTATGACCATTTTCCAATTCTACCTTAAACATCGCATTAGGCAAAGTCTCTATAACTTTCCCTTCTATTTCAATTACATCATCTTTGGCCACAGGTCTCGTCTCCCTTCTTTTTCAAAAATAGTGTTTGAGAATTGTTAAGATCAGGCCTTATCATTCGTACAGAAATAGCAACCTTACAATTTTAACACATTGTTTGTTATTTGTCCGCAAGTAATTTCTACATTATGAGGAATAATTTGTGCCCACATGTAAGTCTTGCCCAACTCTCGGTCCTACATACTAGAGTACAATCGAAAAGCCATTTCATTCACATACTTTTGTTTTAATGAGAGATACGAGAGTCATATGCCTGATTTTCATGGAGTTTGCTTTCAAACATTAAGCTAAGCTCCTGAGCAGGTCTTGAATGTCAGCAAATACTATTTTAATGTCCTGCTGTCCATCAATTGTACGTAAATAACCTTTTGTCTCATAAAAATTCAATAATGGTTCTTGTTGTTTGATGTTCACATCTAAGCGGTTTTGTACAGTTTCTGCGTTATCATCTGCACGCTGATAAAGCTCTCCGCCGCAACGATCGCAAATGCCCTCTTTTGCAGGTGGATTAAATACAAGATGATAAGTAGAACCACAATCTTTACAAATCCGGCGTCCTGTCAAACGTTCCATTAAAATACTTTTATCAACGTTAATATTAATGACAAAATCAATTTTTTTCTCTAGTTCTGTCAATAACGCTTCTAACGCTTCTGCCTGAGGTACTGTTCTAGGGAAGCCATCCAGTAGAAATCCTTTTTCACAGTCTTGCTTTGCTAATCGTTCCCGAACAATTCCGATCGTAACCTCATCAGGAACAAGCTCGCCTTTATCCATGAAAGACTTCGCCTTTAGCCCTAGTTCTGTACCTTCTTTCATAGCTGCACGGAACATATCTCCAGTAGAAATATGAGGGATACCGTATTGTTCAACAATTTTTTCAGCCTGAGTACCTTTACCGGCACCTGGCAGCCCCATTAATACTAAGTTCACACGTATTCCCCCTCGTGCTAAAAGATAGGATTTTGGGGCGCCCTCAATATGGGCCCCACCACAAAACCCTCTATTTAATAAACCCTTTATAATGACGTTTAACTAATTGAGCTTCAAGTTGTTTATACGTATCAAGTGCAACACCGACTACAATCAGCAAGCTGGTTCCGCCAATTTGTGCTGTTTGCGGCAAATTCGCAAATTGAATAAACAGCATCGGCAGCACGGCAATAATGGCAAGGAAAATGGAACCAACAAAAGTTAAACGATATAAAACGCGCGTTAAATATTCTTGCGTGCTTTTACCTGGGCGTATACCCGGGATATAGCCGCTTTGCTTTTGCAAGTTTTCCGCTGCTTGTTCAGGGTTAACTTGAATAAAGGCATAGAAATAAGTAAATGCGATAATTAAAGCAGCATACATGATCATTCCAATAGGTTTAGAATAATCAAATACATTTATAATCCAAGTTGTCACACTGTTTGTAGGGAAAAACTGTGCAATTGTTCTTGGCGTTATAATAAACGAAATCGCAAAAATAACTGGGATAACACCTGCTGCATTAACTTTTAAAGGCATATGAGTTGATTGACCGCCAACCGGTGTACGACCAGCTGTCATACGCTTCGCATATTGAATCGGAATTTTCCGATTAGCTTGCTGGATAAAAATAACGCCAACAAAAATAGCAATAATCACAAGAGCAATAATGACAACAGTTACGATTCGAATGAATAAAGCATTCCCTACATTCGTAAATTGCTGAGCGATATATTGATTTACTGTTGTTGGGATATTGGCTACGATACCTGCAAAGATGATGATCGAAATTCCGTTTCCAACACCTTTTTCGGTTATCTGCTCCCCAAGCCACATTAAAAATGAAGTACCAGCTGTTAAAACGACAGCAATTAATAAATAAGTACCTATACCTGGATTTACAATTAACTGGCCGCTGGCTAAGTTATTAAATCCATAAGACATTCCTAATGCTTCAATAAATCCGAGTACAACCGTCAAATAACGCGTCAATTGCGCTGTCTTCCGACGGCCCGCTTCTCCCTGCTTAGACCACTCTGTTAGCTTTGGAACAACATCCATTTGCAGTAATTGAATGATAATGGATGCTGTGATATATGGCATAATTCCCATAGCAAAGATGGAGAATTTTCTCAATGCTCCACCGCCAAAGGTATTTAATATACCAAATACACTTAATTTATCTTGACTAGCTAATATATCGGCATTAATACTCGGAACAGGGATAAACGTACCAATGCGGAATACTATTAACATTAAAAGGGTGAATATGATCTTACGTCTTATTTCACCCACGCGCATAAAATTGGAGATTGTCTGGAACATTAGATCACCTCAGTAGTTCCACCAGCAGCTTCGATCGCTTCCTTAGCAGCAGAGGAGAATTTGTGAGCTTTAACAGTCAACTTTTTCTCTACATTCCCTTTTGCAAGAATTTTGATCCCTGCTTTTTCGTTACTAACAACACCAGTTTCGATTAGAAGTTCTGGAGTAACTTCAGTACCGTCTTCGAAGCGATTTAATACATCAAGGTTCACAATCGCATACTCTTTACGGCTGATGTTGGTGAAACCACGTTTAGGTAAACGACGGAATAAAGGAGTTTGACCACCTTCAAAACCAGGACGTACACCGCCGCCTGAACGGGCATTTTGACCTTTATGACCCTTACCGGCAGTTTTACCTTGACCTGATCCAATACCACGTCCTAAACGTTTACGTTCTTTACGAGAACCTTCTGCAGGCTTTAATTCATGAAGTTTCATTTTGGCACCTCCTTATGAAAGAAAACAATTTGATTATTGTTCTTTAACTGATACAAGGTGAGCAACTTTATTGATCATACCGCGAATAGCCGCGTTATCCTGATGCTCAACTGTTTGATTAAGTTTACGTAAACCTAGTGCTTTAACTGTTTCGCGTTGGTCCTCAGGGCGACCAATTACACTGCGAGTGAGGGTAATTACAAGTTTATTCGCCATTTGATTTCCCTCCTTATCCTAACAGTTCTTCTACTGATTTACCACGTAATTTCGCTACGTCCTCAGCACGTTTTAATTGTTTTAATCCATCGATAGTAGCACGAACCATGTTGATTGGAGTGTTGGTTCCTAATGATTTAGAAAGGATATCCTGTACACCAGCCAATTCAAGAACCGCACGAACCGGACCACCAGCGATAACTCCTGTACCTTCAGAAGCAGGTTTAAGTAAGATTTCACCCGCACCAAAATGTCCGATAACTTGGTGAGGAACAGTTGTTCCAACCATAGGTACTTCAACTAAGTTTTTCTTTGCATCTTCGATAGCTTTACGAATAGCATCTGGTACCTCTTGCGCTTTACCAGTACCGAAACCGACATGACCGTTTTTGTCTCCTACTACTACAAGAGCAGTGAAACGGAAACGACGTCCACCTTTAACAACTTTCGCAACACGGTTAACCGTAACTACGCGTTCTTCTAGTTCAAGTTTGTTTGGATCAATACGACGCATCTTTTAGTGTCCCTCCTTTGACTATTAAAATTGCAATCCGTTTTCACGAGCTGCATCTGCTAATGCTTGAATACGTCCATGGTAAAGGTAACCTCCACGGTCAAAGACAATAGAAGTGATCCCTTTTTCCACTGCACGTTTAGCAACTAATTCACCGATCGCTTTAGCTGCTTCAAGGTTGCTTGAAGATTCAAGGTTAAGCTCTTTATCTAATGTAGAAGCACTTACTAAAGTAACTCCTTTTGTATCGTCAATAATTTGTGCATAAATATGCTGGTTAGAACGAAACACATTAAGACGCGGACGAGCTGAAGTACCGCTTAATTTCGCACGAACACGAGCGTGTCTTTTCTTGCGAGTAGCGTTTTTATCAAGCTTCGTAATCATTTACGTCACTCCTTTCGTTTACTTTATGCGGCATTACTTACCTGTTTTACCTTCTTTACGGCGTACATATTCACCTTCGTAACGAATCCCTTTGCCTTTATATGGCTCTGGAGGACGAACACCGCGAATATTTGCTGCTAATGCTCCAACTCGTTCTTTGTCAGTGCCTTTAACCGTAACTTTAGTATTTGCAGGAACTTCAATTTCAAGGCCTGCTTCAGGCGTAATTTCAACCGGATGAGAATAACCAACGTTTAATACAAGTTTGTTACCTTGCTTTTGTGCACGGTATCCAACCCCGATTAACTCTAAATTTTTCTCAAAGCCTTTTGATACACCTTCGACCATGTTTGCTAAGATCGCACGTGTAGTACCGTGTAATGCTCGGTGTTCTTTCACGTCCGATGGACGAGAGATTGTAATAACATTCTCTTCAACTTTAATATCGATATCAGGATTAAAAGAACGAGTAAGCTCGCCTTTTTGTCCTTTAACAGTAACGGTATTGTTATGAAGATGTACCGTTACACCTGTTGGAATTTCAATAGGTTTTTTTCCTACGCGAGACATTTAGTGCACCTCCATTCATCGAAAAATCTATTACCAAACGTATGCTAGGACTTCGCCACCGATTTGTTTTGCACGAGCTTCTTTATCAGTTACAACACCTTGGGAAGTTGATACAAGTGCAATACCAAGACCGTTTAGAACTTTTGGCACTTCATTGGATTTAGCGTATACGCGAAGACCAGGCTTGCTTATGCGCTTAAGACCAGTAATAACACGTTCGTTATTTGTACCGTATTTTAAGAAGATACGGATAATACCTTGTTTATTGTCATCGATAAATTCAACGTCACGGACGAAACCTTCACGCTTAAGAATTTCAGCGATTTCCTTTTTAATATTAGAAGCAGGTACTTCTAATTTCTCGTGACGTACCATGTTCGCATTACGAATGCGAGTAAGCAAATCAGCAATTGGATCTGTCATGACCATTATTTTTTACCTCCTTCCACAACCTTGAGTTTACCAGCTAGCTTTTTTAACACCAGGAATTTGCCCTTTATATGCTAATTCACGGAAACAAATACGGCAAAGCTTAAATTTACGGTATACAGAGTGTGGACGACCACAGCGCTCGCAGCGTGTATACTCTTGTACTTTAAATTTAGGCGTGCGTTTTTGTTTTACAATCATTGACTTTTTAGCCACGTTTTCGCCTCCCTTATTTAGCGATTACTTTTGGAACGGCATTCCAAATTGAGTTAAAAGTTCACGAGACTCTTCATCAGTATTAGCAGTCGTTACGATAACAATATCCATACCACGAACTTTGCTTACTTTATCGTAATCAATTTCAGGGAAGATTAATTGTTCTTTAATACCCAAAGTATAGTTACCGCGACCATCGAAAGCTTTTTTAGAAACACCACGGAAGTCACGTACACGAGGTAATGACACAGATACTAATTTATCAAGAAATTCGTACATGCGCTCGCCGCGAAGCGTAACTTTTGCACCGATTGGCATACCTTCACGAAGACGGAAGCCAGCGATTGATTTTTTCGCACGAGTTACAACAGGTTTTTGACCTGTGATAGTTGCAAGTTCTTCAACTGCATTATCAAGTGCTTTTGCGTTTTGAACAGCATCACCAACACCCATGTTCAAAACGATTTTTTCGATCTTTGGTACTTGCATTACTGATTTATAGTTGAACTTGCTCATAAGAGCAGGACTGATTTCTTTTACATACTTTTCTTTTAGGCGGTTCATTCAGTGTACCTCCCTTCTTTTTTGAACTATTTATCTAAAACTTCACCGGATTTTGCTACGCGTACTTTTTTGCCATCAACCGTTTTGTAACCTACACGAGTTGGGTTACCTGATTTAGGATCGATAGGCATTACATTTGATACATGAATCGGAGCCTCAAAGCTGATAATGCCGCCTTGTGGATTCGCTTGAGAAGGTTTTGAATGTTTTTTCACAATATTCACGCCTTCTACAAGTACACGACTCTCTTTAGGATAAGCAGCCAAGATTACACCTGTTTTGCCTTTATCCTTACCAGAGATGACTCTTACTTTATCACCTTTTTTTACATGCATCCGTAAGCACCTCCTTTTAAAAGGTAGTTAATTTATATTTACAGTACTTCTGGAGCTAGAGAAACAATCTTCATGAAGTTGTTATCACGAAGTTCACGAGCAACTGGTCCAAAGATACGAGTTCCACGAGGGCTCTTATCTTCCTTAATAATGACACATGCGTTTTCATCAAAACGAATGTATGAACCATCAGGTCGGCGCGCACCGCTCTTTGTACGAACGACAACAGCTTTGACAACATCACCTTTTTTAACAACGCCTCCTGGTGTTGCTTGTTTTACCGTACAAACGATAATGTCGCCTATATTAGCAGTTTTACGGCCGGAACCGCCAAGAACTTTAATCGTAAGCACTTCACGAGCACCAGAATTGTCAGCAACCTTTAAACGTGTTTCTTGTTGAATCATGTCTGTTACCTCCCTTCGGAATCAAGCTTAATCCGAACAATTAAATAATAACTGCTTTTTCTACTACTTCAACTAAACGGAAGCGTTTTGTAGCTGAAAGTGGGCGAGTTTCCATGATACGCACGATGTCGCCAACTTTTGCTTGGTTCTGCTCATCATGAGCTTTTAACTTTTTAGAGTACTTAACGCGTTTACCATAAAGTGGATGCTTTTTGTGTGTTTCGACAAGTACAGTAACGGTTTTATCCATTTTGTCAGAAACTACGCGTCCTGTGTAAACTTTGCGTTGGTTACGTTCACTCATCAATGTGAACCTCCTCTCTATTATCACTTGTTAACGCTGATTTCTCTCTCACGAATCACAGTTTTCATGCGAGCAATCGCTTTGCGCACTTCACGAATACGAGCTGTATTTTCAAGTTGTCCAGTCGCCAATTGAAAGCGAAGGTTGAATAGCTCTTCTTTTAATGATTTTACTTTTTGTTCAATTTCAGCAGTGGTAAGTTCACGAAGTTCATTAGCTTTCATTTGATTCACCACCAATTTCTTCACGTTTTACAAACTTACATTTAACTGGAAGTTTGTGTGATGCAAGACGAAATGCTTCACGAGCGATTTCTTCAGAAACGCCGGCAACTTCGAACATAATTTTTCCAGGCTTAACAACTGCTACCCATCCTTCTGGAGCACCTTTACCGGAACCCATCCGCACTTCTAGAGGCTTTGCAGTGTATGGCTTATGAGGGAAAATTTTAATCCAAACTTTACCGCCACGTTTCATATAACGAGTCATCGCGATACGGGCAGCTTCAATTTGACGATTTGTGATCCAAGAAGCTTCTAAAGCTTGAAGGCCGTATTCACCGAAAGTTACTTCAGTACCGCCTTTTGCGTTCCCACGCATGTTTCCGCGGTGTTGACGGCGGAATTTTACACGTTTTGGCAATAACATATTATTTGCCTCCTTCCTCAGTTTTCTTCTTAGTAGGAAGGACCTCTCCACGATAGATCCACACTTTTACTCCAAGCTTACCGTAAGTAGTGTCAGCTTCAGCTGTAGCATAGTCGATATCAGCGCGAAGTGTATGAAGTGGAACAGTTCCTTCGCTGTAATGTTCTGAGCGAGCGATATCTGCTCCGCCTAGACGGCCGGATACCATTGTTTTAATACCTTTAGCACCTGCACGCATTGCACGTTGAATAGCTTGCTTTTGTGCGCGGCGGAAAGATACACGGTTTTCTAATTGACGAGCGATATTTTCAGCAACTAATTTTGCATCAATATCAGCTTTCTTAATTTCAAGAATATTGATGTGAACGCGTTTGCCGGTTAATTGGTTAAGTGCTTTACGAAGTGCTTCAACTTCAGTACCGCCCTTACCGATAACCATACCAGGCTTAGCAGTATGGATCGTAACATTCACACGGTTTGCTGCACGTTCGATTTCTACTTTAGATACAGAAGCATCTTTAAGGCGCTTTGTAATGTATTCACGAACTTTAATGTCTTCGTGTAAAAGATCAGCAAAGTCTTTGCCTGCATACCATTTAGATTCCCAATCACGGATGATTCCGATACGCAAACCGACTGGATTTACTTTTTGACCCACAGATTATCCCTCCTTCTTCTCTGATAAAACGATTGTAATGTGGCTAGTACGTTTGTTAATTTGGCTTGCACGTCCCATAGCGCGTGGACGGAAACGTTTTAGGGTTGGACCTTCATCAACGAATGCTTGTGTAATAACCAAGTTATTTACGTCCATTTCATAATTGTGCTCAGCGTTTGCCATAGCTGATTTTAATACTTTTTCAACGACTGGAGAAGCAGCCTTTGGAGTGTGCATTAAAATCGCTACTGCTTCACCAACTTGCTTACCTCGAATTAAATCGACGACTAAGCGTACTTTACGAGGAGCAATTCGAACTGTTCTTGCAACAGCTTTAGCTTGCATTTGGATGCCCTCCTCTCTTAACGTCTTGTTTTCTTATCATCATTTGCATGGCCTTTGTAAGTGCGAGTTGGAGCAAATTCTCCAAGCTTGTGGCCTACCATGTCTTCAGTAACATAAACAGGCACATGTTTACGGCCATCATAAACGGCGATCGTATGACCGATAAATTGTGGGAAGATCGTAGAACGGCGAGACCAAGTTTTCACAACTTGCTTGCTTTCAGTTTCGTTTAACTTTTCAATCTTTACCATTAAATGATCATCGACAAATGGTCCTTTTTTTAAGCTGCGACCCATGAAGGAACCTCCCTTCGTGATTGTTCTACGGCTCGTGCTTTGAACCGTAGTTCAATCCCGTTATTTTTTACGACGACGTACAATAAATTTATCTGATTTGTTTTTCTTCTTACGAGTTTTGTAACCAAGAGTTGGTTTGCCCCAAGGAGTCATTGGAGACTTACGTCCGATAGGAGCACGACCTTCACCACCACCGTGTGGGTGATCGTTAGGGTTCATTACAGATCCACGAACAGTTGGGCGTTTACCTAACCAACGAGAACGACCTGCTTTACCAATATTAATTAGTTCGTGTTGCTCATTTCCAACTTGACCGATTGAAGCACGGCATTCAGAAAGAATCATACGAACTTCGCCAGAAGTTAAACGTACAAGTACGTATTTACCTTCTTTACCAAGTACTTGTGCAGATGTACCAGCAGAACGAACTAGCTGGCCGCCTTTACCTGGTTTTAACTCAATGTTGTGTACTACTGTACCAACAGGAATGTTAGCTAATGGAAGAGCGTTACCTACTTTAATGTCAGCCTCTGGGCCAGACATAACTTCCATGCCAACTTGAAGATTTTTTGGTGCTAGGATATAGCGTTTTTCACCATCTACATAGTTTATTAACGCGATATTCGCAGAGCGGTTTGGATCGTATTCGATCGTAGCAACGCGTCCAGGAATGCCATCTTTGTTACGTTTAAAATCGATTAAACGATATTGACGCTTGTGACCGCCGCCTTGATGACGAACAGTTAACTTACCTTGGTTATTACGGCCGCCTTTGCTCTTTAATGGAGCTAAAAGAGATTTTTCAGGTGTGCTAGTAGTGATTTCTGCGAAATCAGATACAGTCATACCACGACGACCATTAGAGGTAGGTTTGTACTTTTTAATCGCCATTTTATTTCCCTCCTCTTCTTATAGGTTATATTCTTATGATTCGAAGATTTCGATTTCTTTGCTGTCAGCTGTAAGTTTAACAATAGCTTTACGACGCTTGTTTGTATAGCCGCCAAACTTACCCATACGTTTGAACTTACCTTTGTAGTTCATGATGTTTACTTTCTCAACTTCAACGCCAAAGATTTCTTCGATCGCGTCTTTAACTTGAGTTTTGTTAGCTTTAACATCAACATCGAACGTATATTTCTTTTCAGCCATTAAGTCAGTAGAACGTTCTGTGATAACGGGGCGCTTAATGATATCGCGTGCATCCATTATGCAAGCACCTCCTCTACTTTTTCAACCGCTGCTTTTGTCATGATTAACTTATCATGATTTACAACGTCTAATACGTTGATTCCGTCAGCTGTTACAACTGTGACACCAGGAATGTTACGAGCAGATAATGCTACGTTCTCATCTAAGTTAGCAGTCACAATTAGAGCTTTTTTCTCAACAGAGAGACCGTTTAAAACAGCTTTGAAATCTTTTGTTTTTGGAGCTTCGAACGCTAAGCTTTCAAGTACAAGCACATTTTCTTCTAATACTTTAGAAGATAACGCTGATTTAATAGCTAAACGACGAACTTTTTTAGGTAATTTGTAGCTGTAACTGCGTGGTTGCGGACCAAATACAGTACCACCGCCGCGCCATTGTGGTGAGCGAATGGAACCTTGACGCGCACGGCCTGTTCCTTTTTGACGCCACGGTTTACGACCGCCACCAGCTACCTCAGAACGATTTTTAACTTTATGGGTACCTTGACGTAATGAAGCACGTTGCATAACAATTGCTTCAAATAAAACGTGTTGGTTAGGTTGAATACCAAAAACTGATTCATTTAGTTCGACATCTCCAACTTTTGAACCGTTTTGGTTAAATAATGCTACTTTCGGCATTCCTTTGTTCCTCCTTTCTTATAAATTAATTATGCTTTAACCGCACCTTTAATTTTTAGTAATGCTTTTTTCGCTCCTGGTACATTACCTTTAATTAAAAGCAAGTTGCGTTCAGTATCAACTTTAATAATTTCAAGGTTTTGCACAGTAACTTGCTCTCCGCCCATACGTCCAGCTAGTTTTTTGCCTTTGAAAACACGGTTTGGAGCAACAGGTCCCATTGAACCAGGACGACGATGATAACGGGAACCGTGAGCCATAGGTCCACGAGATTGCCCATGGCGCTTAATTACACCTTGGAAACCTTTACCTTTTGAAACTCCAGTTACATCTACTAGATCGCCTGTAGCGAAAATATCAACTTTGACTTCTTGACCAACTTCATAGCCTGCTAAGTCGTTTCCGCGGATTTCGCGAATGAAGCGCTTAGGAGCGGTATTTGCTTTAGCAACATGTCCTTTTTCAGGTTTATTGGAAAGCTTTTCGCGTTTATCTTCAAATCCAAGCTGAACAGATTCATAACCATCAGTTTCAGCAGATTTCTTTTGAAGAACAACGTTTGGAGCTACCTCAACTACAGTTACAGGGATTAAATTACCGTTCTCTGCAAATACTTGAGTCATACCAATCTTTCTTCCTAAGATTCCTTTGGTCATTTAAGTCACACCTCCTAAAATTCTTATCATTTATTTTGATTAAAGTTTAATTTCGATATCTACACCAGATGGTAAGTCTAATCGCATTAACGCATCAACAGTTTGTGGAGTTGGATTTACGATGTCGATTAAACGCTTATGTGTCCGCATTTCAAATTGTTCACGAGAATCTTTGTACTTATGAACCGCACGAAGAATAGTGTAAACTGATTTTTCAGTTGGTAACGGAATCGGACCAGATACAGCTGCACCAGAACGTTTTGCCGTTTCAACAATCTTCTCTGCAGATTGATCAAGAATTCTGTGATCATACGCTTTTAAGCGGATACGAATTTTTTGTTTTGCCATTATTTTCCCTCCTTTATTCGCCTATTTTTAAAATAGACATACTCTGTGGAAATCTCCTTACACACACGCCATGGCAAAGCGGCCGGGTGTGTCAGCAACCTCCCACGTCATCGCTGTCAAAGACCAACATTGTTTATTATACATAAAACATAAAGTAAAAGCAACAATAAATTTCATTTTTTTAGAACTTTATGTCTTGCACACTTTTATTATTATATCGGCTCGAATCACCTTTTTCAACTAAAATATATACACCAATAATATCCTTATTAGTTCCCGGAATAACCTGAAAAATAAATATATATAAGATGAAACAAGTTAAAAAAAACAAAAAAAGCAAATGGATCGTCATCCATTTGCTTTTTTATATTTCTTATTAAGCTTGAATAGTTGTGATTGAACCTGAACCTACAGTACGTCCGCCTTCACGGATTGAGAACTTAGTTCCTTCTTCAATCGCAACTGGAGCGATTAGCTCAACAGTCATTTCGATGTGGTCGCCAGGCATAACCATTTCAGTGCCTTCTGGAAGGTTACAAATACCAGTGATATCAGAAGTACGGAAATAGAATTGTGGACGATAGTTTGTGAAGAATGGAGTATGACGTCCACCTTCTTCTTTTGATAATACGTATACTTGTGCTTTGAATTTAGTGTGTGGAGTGATTGACTTTGGTTTAGCCAATACTTGACCACGTTCGATTTCTTCACGTGCTACACCACGAAGAAGGGCACCGATGTTATCTCCAGCTTCTGCGAAGTCAAGAAGTTTACGGAACATTTCTACACCTGTTACAGTAGTAGATTTTGGCTCTTCAGTGAATCCTACGATTTCAACTACGTCACCAACTTTAACTACACCACGCTCAACACGTCCTGTAGCAACAGTACCACGGCCAGTGATTGAGAATACATCCTCAACTGGCATCATGAATGGTTTATCAGTGTCACGAGTCGGTGTTGGGATAAATTCGTCAACAGCGCTCATAAGTTCAATGATTTTTTCTTCCCAAGCAGCTTCGCCTTCTAATGCTTTAAGAGCAGAACCTTTGATAACTGGAGTGTCATCACCAGGGAAATCGTATTCAGAAAGAAGGTCACGAATTTCCATTTCTACTAATTCAAGAAGTTCTTCATCGTCAACCATGTCACATTTGTTCATGAATACAACAAGGTAAGGAACACCTACCTGACGAGATAGAAGAATGTGCTCACGAGTTTGTGGCATTGGACCATCAGTTGCAGATACAACAAGGATACCGCCGTCCATTTGTGCAGCACCAGTGATCATGTTTTTAACATAGTCAGCATGTCCTGGGCAGTCAACGTGTGCATAGTGACGGTTATCAGTTTCATACTCAACGTGTGCAGTAGAGATTGTAATTCCACGTTCTTTTTCTTCAGGAGCACCATCGATTTGATCGTATGCACGTGCTTCAGCTTTACCTTGTTTTGCAAGAACAGAAGTAATTGCAGCAGTTAAAGTAGTTTTACCATGGTCAACGTGTCCGATAGTACCAATGTTAACGTGTGGCTTAGAACGGTCGAATTTAGCTTTTGCCATTTTAAAAATCCTCCTTTGGATTATAAGGTTAAGTATATTTTTGAGTGGAAACTGTTAAATTTGGTTTAATCCCTTTTAACAGTTTCCATTCTTACACAAGTAGTTATACTTTAAAGAAAAGTGAAAATCAATTATTCACCTTTATTTTTTTTGATAATTTCTTCAGAAACTGATTTTGGAACTTCTTCGTAGTGATCGAAGTGCATAGTGAATACCCCACGACCTTGTGTGCTTGAACGAAGAGCTGTAGCATAACCAAACATTTCAGAAAGTGGAACCATTGCACGAACAACTTGCGCATTACCGCGAGCTTCCATACCTTCAACGCGGCCACGGCGTGCTGTGATTTGGCCCATGATATCACCAAGATAATCTTCTGGAATCACAACTTCTACTCTCATAACAGGTTCAAGAATAACTGGTGAACATTTGGATGCAGCATTTTTGAGTGCCAATGATGCAGCAATCTTAAATGCCATTTCAGAAGAGTCAACATCATGGTATGAACCATCAAATAATCTTGCTTTAACATCTACCAACGGGTAGCCTGCAAGAACTCCTCTTTCTAATGCATCCTTCAAACCAGCCTCAACTGCCGGAATGTATTCACGTGGAACCACACCACCGACAATACCGTTTTCGAATTCGAAGCCTTTTCCTTCTTCGTTTGGAGAGAATTCAATCCAAACGTGTCCGAATTGACCACGACCACCAGATTGTCGAGCAAATTTACCTTCAACCTGTGCAGATGCACGGAAAGTTTCGCGGTATGCAACTTGCGGCGCACCAACATTTGCTTCAACTTTGAATTCACGTCGCATACGGTCAACAATGATATCCAAGTGAAGTTCACCCATACCCGCGATGATAACTTGTCCAGTTTCTTGGTCAGTATGCGCACGGAATGTTGGATCTTCTTCTTGAAGTTTTTGCAGTGCAGTTGTCATTTTATCTTGGTCAGCTTTTGATTTAGGTTCAACTGAAAGCTGGATAACTGGCTCAGGGAATTGCATAGACTCAAGGATTACTAGGTTTTTCTCATCACATAGAGTATCGCCAGTTGTTGTATCTTTCAAACCTACAGCAGCAGCAATGTCACCAGCATAAACCTTAGAGATTTCTTGACGGCTGTTTGCGTGCATTTGCAGGATACGTCCGATTCGTTCACGCTTGCCTTTTGTAGAGTTTTGGACATATGATCCAGACTCTAATGTACCAGAGTAAACGCGGAAGAACGTTAATTTACCAACATAAGGATCTGTCATAACTTTAAATGCAAGAGCTGAGAATGGCTCTTCATCGCTTGAATGACGTTCTAAAACTTCATCTGGATCGTCAACAGCGTGACCTTTAATAGAAGGTACATCAAGTGGTGATGGAAGGTAGTCAATTACTGCATCAAGCATTAATTGTACACCCTTATTTTTAAAGGCAGAACCGCAGATTACTGGATAGAATTCAACATTAACAGTACCTTTACGAATCGCTGCTTTTAGCTCTTCTTTAGTGATTTCTTCACCGCCAAGGTATTTTTCCATTAATTCTTCATCAAGTTCTGCTACTGCTTCTACTAGCTTTTCACGATATTCTTCAGCTTGCGCACGGTATTCTTCAGGAATCTCACGTACTTCAATATCAGTACCTAAGTCGTTTCCGTAGAACACTGCATTCATTTCCACAAGGTCAATGATAGCTTCGAATTGATCTTCAGCTCCGATTGGAAGCTGAATAGCATGTGCATTCGCTTGTAGACGGTCATGAAGTGTTCCTAAAGAATATAGGAAATCAGCTCCAATTTTATCCATCTTGTTTACGAATACAACACGAGGAACGCCGTAAGTAGTTGCTTGACGCCAAACTGTTTCAGTTTGCGGCTCAACGCCTGATTGAGCATCAAGTACTGCTACCGCACCATCAAGTACACGCAAAGAACGTTCAACTTCAACAGTGAAGTCTACGTGTCCTGGAGTATCGATGATGTTAACACGATGGCCTTTCCATTGTGCAGTTGTTGCAGCGGAAGTGATTGTAATTCCGCGCTCTTGCTCCTGTTCCATCCAGTCCATCTGAGATGCGCCTTCATGTGTTTCACCGATTTTATGGATTTTACCAGTGTAATAAAGAACACGCTCAGTGGTAGTCGTTTTACCAGCATCGATGTGAGCCATGATACCGATATTACGAGTATTTTCCAAGGAGAACTCTCTTGCCATTGGGTCTTTCTCCTTCCTAGTAGAAAGTTTTTATATTTGAAGGTTAAATTACCAACGATAGTGAGCAAACGCTTTGTTTGCTTCTGCCATTTTGTGAGTATCTTCACGCTTCTTAACAGATGCACCAGAATTGTTAGCTGCATCAAGGATTTCATTCGCTAAGCGCTCTTCCATTGTTTTTTCACCGCGAAGACGCGCATAGTTTACTAACCAACGAAGACCAAGAGTTGTACGGCGGTCAGGACGCACCTCTACTGGTACTTGGTAGTTTGCACCTCCGACACGGCGTGCTCTTACTTCAAGTACAGGCATGATGTTTTTCATCGCTGCTTCAAATACTTCCATTGGTTCTTTGCCAGTGCGTTCACGAATTGTATCAAACGCTGAGTATAAAATTTCTTGAGATTTACCTCTCTTACCGTCGATCATCATTTTGTTGATCAGACGAGTAACTAATTTTGAATTGTAAAGCGGATCTGGTAACACGTCTCTTTTTGCTACAGGACCTTTACGTGGCATATTTTTTCCTCCTTTCAAAGAAGCTTTTATTTAATGTAATATTATTTTTTAGCTGCTTTTGGTCTCTTAGTACCATATTTAGAACGACCTTGCATACGGTTGTTAACGCCAGCTGTATCAAGCGCACCGCGCACGATATGATAACGTACCCCCGGTAAGTCTTTTACACGGCCGCCACGGATTAGAACAACACTGTGCTCTTGTAGGTTGTGGCCAATACCAGGAATGTAAGCAGTCACCTCGATACCATTTGTCAAACGTACACGAGCATATTTACGTAACGCTGAGTTTGGTTTCTTCGGAGTCATTGTACCAACACGAGTACATACTCCGCGTTTTTGTGGTGAAGATACATTAGTTTGTGATTTTTTAAAGCTGTTATAACCTTTATTAAGCGCAGGTGATTTTGATTTTTCCTCTTTAGTTTGACGAGGCTTGCGCACTAATTGATTAATAGTAGGCATGTTTTTTTCCTCCCTTCATGATTTGTAAGCCCACACATCCAGGTGGTTCATTTTTTTGCAAAAACAAAGTTTTTGCAGACTACTCTATCTACAAAAACAGTTTTTAACGAATAATAGCAACAGCTGCAGCACCAACTGCAATTCCGCATGCCTTCCCCAGCTTTTTCATGGAGTCAACATGTAAGACAGGTATTTCTAGTTCAGTTGCTCTTTCTCTTACTTTTTGAGTAAGTCTTGGATCTGCATCATCTGCAACAACCAACGCTTGAACTAACCCTTGGTTCAGTGCCTTTACTGCCTGTTTTGTTCCTATGACAATTTGTTGTGCCTGTAATACTTTATCATAAGACAAGTTTATATCCTCCAAAGTATCAGTTGTATAGGAGCACCTTTGATATATTATCATCTTACCAAATAGATGTCAACATCACGTTTAAGTTTTTCTTAAAATACGGTACCTGCATTTAAACAGGTACCGTAGATGTTTAGTCTATTGTAACAGTTTCCTCGGAAGTTGTATCTCTTAGAACTGGTTCTGCTTTGCGATAACGTTGCATACCTGTTCCAGCTGGTATAAGTTTCCCGATAATAACATTTTCCTTAAGTCCAAGTAATTCATCACGTTTACCCTTAATGGCAGCATCTGTAAGAACTCTTGTTGTTTCTTGGAATGATGCAGCTGACAAGAAGGAATCTGTTTCAAGTGATGCTTTCGTGATACCTAGTAATACCGGACGTCCTGTAGCTGGCAGTTTGCCAGATAACAAGGCTTTTTCATTAGCATCTGTAAACTGATGAACATCAAGTAATGTGCCCGGCAGGACATCGGTTTCGCCAGCATCGCTCACGCGAATCTTGCGCAGCATTTGTCTTACCATTACCTCTACGTGTTTATCGCCAATTTCTACCCCTTGCATCCGGTATACTTTTTGAACTTCACGTAACAGGTACTCTTGAACAGATGTAACATCTTTTACTTTGATTAATTCTTTCGGATCAATGGATCCTTCCGTTAACTCCTGACCGCGTGCTACATGAGCTCCTATTGCTACCTTCAAGCGTGCAGTATACGGAGCATTATAATTACGCGACTCCACTTCACCTTGAACAACGATTTCGTGCTGACGGTCACGGCCTTCACTAATACTGACAACAACACCATCAATTTCAGAAATAACGGCTTGACCTTTAGGATTACGCGCTTCAAAAATCTCTTGAATACGTGGTAAACCTTGAGTGATATCGTCTCCGGCTACACCGCCTGTGTGGAATGTACGCATGGTTAACTGTGTACCAGGTTCACCAATAGATTGAGCAGCAATAATACCAACTGCCTCACCCACTTCAACCTCTTGACCTGTCGCCAAGTTTCGGCCGTAACATTTCTTACAAACACCATGGCGGGTGTTACAAGTGAACGCTGAACGGATTTTCACTTCTTCTACTCCAGCTTCCACAATGGCAGTAGCAATATCTTCCGTAATCAGGCCATTTTCCTCAACAAAAACTTCCTGTGTTTCCGGATGTTTAATGGCATTACGTGCATAACGGCCAATTAGACGTTCTTCCAGTGGCTCGATAACTTCGGTTCCATCTTTCAATGCGCTGATTGTAAAACCACGGTCTGTGCCACAATCATCTTCACGGACGATTACATCCTGTGCAACATCAACAAGACGGCGAGTCAAGTAACCAGAGTCAGCCGTTTTAAGTGCTGTATCGGCAAGACCTTTACGAGCACCATGTGTAGAAATAAAGTACTCCAATACGGTTAAGCCTTCACGGAAACTAGATTTAATCGGTAATTCAATAATTCGTCCAGCCGGGTTCGCCATCAAACCGCGCATACCTGCAAGCTGTGTAAAGTTAGAGGCGTTACCACGAGCACCGGAATCACTCATCATAAAGATTGGGTTCGTTTTATTTAAGGATTTCATCAATTTTCCTTGAATCGTATCCTTCGCCTGGCTCCAAATAGAAATTACACGATCATAACGTTCATCTTCTGTGATAAGACCACGTCTGAATTGTTTTGTTACATTGTCAACCTTCACTTGTGCTTCTTGAAGGATCTGCTGCTTCTCACCAAGTACGACGATGTCCGCAACCCCAACTGTGATACCAGCTTTTGTGGAATATTTAAATCCTAAGTCCTTCATGCGGTCAAGCATTTTGGATGTTTCGGTAATTTTGAAACGTTTGAATACTTCTGCAATGATATTTCCAAGGATTTTCTTTTTAAATGGATCCACTAATGGCATGGATTTGATTTTTGCTGGAATGTCTTCGCCTTTTTCCACAAAATACTTCTCTGGTGTTTTCACTTCGAGATTATCTTTTGTAGGTTCGTTAATATAAGGAAAAGACTTAGGTAAAATCTCATTAAAAATTAGTTTACCAACTGTCGTGATCAACAATTGATTATTTTGCTTTTCTGTAAAGGTTTCATTATTCAATGAACCGGCATGAACGGCAACACGGGTATGAAAGTGAACATAACCATTTTGATATGCAAGAACGGCTTCATTCGTATCTTTAAAGATCATACCTTCTCCGATTGCGCCTTCTCTTTCTAAAGTTAAGTAGTAGTTACCTAATACCATGTCCTGGGAAGGAGTTACGACCGGTTTTCCGTCTTTCGGGTTCAAGATGTTTTGGGCAGCCAGCATTAACAGGCGTGCTTCTGCTTGTGCTTCAGAAGAAAGCGGAACGTGAACAGCCATTTGGTCACCATCAAAATCGGCATTGTATGCAGTACATACAAGCGGGTGAAGACGAATGGCACGGCCTTCTACAAGTGTTGGTTCAAATGCTTGGATCCCTAATCTGTGCAACGTAGGGGCACGGTTTAATAGAACCGGATGTTCTTTAATAACATCTTCAAGCACATCCCAAACATCAGGAGAGACTCGTTCGATTTTGCGTTTTGCAGATTTGATGTTATGAGCTAAACCTTTTTCCACAAGCTCTTTCATCACAAATGGCTTAAATAACTCTAATGCCATTTCTTTTGGAAGTCCGCATTGATACATTTTTAAACTTGGACCTACTACGATAACAGAACGGCCAGAGTAGTCTACACGTTTTCCGAGCAGGTTTTGACGGAAGCGGCCTTGCTTCCCTTTCAACATATGTGAAAGTGATTTTAACGGACGGTTACCTGGTCCTGTTACAGGACGACCGCGGCGGCCGTTATCGATCAGAGCGTCAACCGCTTCTTGCAGCATCCGCTTTTCATTCTGAACGATAATGCTTGGTGCCCCAAGGTCTAATAACCGTTTTAGACGATTATTACGGTTAATGACTCGGCGGTAAAGATCATTCAAATCAGATGTTGCGAATCTTCCACCATCTAATTGCACCATTGGACGCAATTCAGGAGGAATCACCGGAAGAACATCAAGAACCATCCAGGATGGTTCGTTTCCAGAATTCCGAAAAGCTTCCAGCACTTCCAGGCGTTTAATGGCACGAGTGCGTCGCTGACCTTGTGCTGTTCTTAACTCTTCTTTTAAACCGTCAACTTCTTTATCCAAATCGATATCAGAAAGAATCTTTTTAATCGCTTCTGCTCCCATGGCAGCTTGGAATTTAGTTCCGTATTTTTCGCGATATGCACGGTATTCCTTCTCAGAAAGAAGCTGTTTCTTTTCCAGAGCAGTATCGCCAGTTTCCGTAACCACATAAGAAGCAAAGTATATAACTTCTTCCAAAGCCCGAGGGGACATGTCTAAAACAAGTCCCATGCGGCTTGGAATTCCTTTAAAATACCAAATATGTGATACAGGAGCTGCAAGTTCAATATGCCCCATTCGTTCGCGGCGAACCTTCGCGCGTGTTACTTCCACACCACATCGGTCACAAACGACCCCTTTATAACGGACACGCTTGTATTTACCGCAATGACACTCCCAATCCTTTGTAGGTCCGAAAATTCGTTCACAGAATAATCCGTCCTTCTCAGGCTTTAACGTACGATAGTTAATTGTTTCAGGTTTCTTCACTTCTCCGAAAGACCATGAGCGGATTTTATCCGGTGAAGCAAGACCTATTTTCATATACTCAAAATTATTAACGTCAAGCAAGGGGCCTACCTCCCTTTCGATCTCCAGGTTTTCCCTTAGACTATTCTTTTGAACCTACTTTTTCAGATTCAATCGCTTGTGCATCAGGAACAATGTTTAATGTGTCGACTTGCTGTAAATCCTCTTCATCTTCCAGATCTCGCATTTCGATTTCTTCTTCATCTCCCGAAAGGATTTTTACATCCATACCGAGACTTTGAAGTTCTTTAATTAATACCTTGAATGACTCAGGTACGCCAGGCTCTGGCACATTTTCACCTTTTACAATCGCTTCATAAGTCTTCACACGGCCAACCACGTCATCCGATTTAACCGTTAGAATTTCTTGAAGCGTGTAAGCTGCACCATAAGCTTCAAGTGCCCAAACCTCCATCTCACCGAAGCGCTGACCGCCAAATTGCGCTTTACCGCCAAGAGGCTGCTGCGTTACTAATGAGTAAGGTCCTGTTGAACGGGCATGCAATTTATCATCAACCATGTGGGCTAATTTAATCATATACATGATACCGACTGATACACGGTTATCAAGTGGTTCACCTGTTCGGCCATCATATAATACCGTTTTGGCATCGCGTGCCATACCAGCTTCCTCGATGGTACCCCAAACATCCTCTTCACGTGCACCGTCGAATACTGGTGTTGCAATATGAATCCCTAGTTTTCTTGCTGCCATACCTAAGTGAAGCTCAAGCACCTGGCCGATATTCATACGGGATGGAACCCCTAATGGGTTTAACATGATATCTACAGGTGTTCCATCTGGTAAGTATGGCATATCTTCTTCTGGTAAAATTCTGGAGATAACCCCTTTATTACCATGTCGTCCAGCCATCTTATCACCTTGATGGATTTTACGTTTTTGAACAATATAAACGCGGACTAACTGATTTACACCAGGAGGCAGTTCATCACCATCTTCACGGTTAAACACTTTTACATCGTGTACAATTCCGCCGCCGCCATGTGGTACGCGAAGCGATGTATCGCGGACTTCGCGGGCCTTCTCACCAAAAATGGCATGTAAGAGACGCTCTTCAGCTGTTAATTCTGTAACACCTTTTGGTGTTACCTTACCGACTAGAAGGTCACCGTCTTTTACTTCGGCACCAATGCGAATGATACCGCGCTCATCTAAATTTCTGAGGGCATCTTCGCCGACATTTGGAATATCACGCGTAATTTCTTCAGGTCCAAGCTTTGTATCACGAGATTCAGATTCATATTCTTCAATGTGAATAGAAGTATAGACATCGTCTTTAACCAAACGTTCACTCATGATAATCGCATCTTCATAGTTGTAACCGTCCCATGTCATGAAGGCAACCAGTACGTTACGTCCTAGGGCTAATTCTCCTAATTCCATTGATGGTCCATCAGCAAGAATTTCACCTTTTGTCACACGGTCCCCCACTTTAACAATCGGGCGTTGGTTATAACATGTTCCTTGGTTGGAACGAACAAATTTCAACATGCGGTATTTATCAAGATCACCTTTTACTTCTTGACCATCAAGCACTTTTACACGTCTAACCCAAACTTCTCGGGCTTCAACATGCTCCACAATACCTTCATGTTTACAAATAACAGCTGCACCAGAGTCTTTACCGGAAACGTGCTCCATACCTGTACCAACAATTGGAGCTTCCGGCTGCATTAATGGAACAGCCTGACGCTGCATGTTTGCACCCATCAGGGCACGGTTGGAGTCGTCATTTTCAAGGAACGGAATACATGCTGTCGCAGCAGATACAACTTGTTTAGGCGATACATCCATGTAATCGACGCGGTCACGCTTTACTACAGTGTTTTCACCGCGGAAACGCGCAACAACTTCATCATCAAGGAAGGATCCATCATCACCCAAGCGAACGTTTGCTTGTGCAACAACATAATTGTCTTCTTCATCAGCAGTTAAATAATCAATTCGGTCTGTTACCTTTCCTGTGTCAGGATCAACCCTGCGATAAGGTGTTTCAATAAATCCAAAGCGATTAACCTTCGCATAAGAGGATAGGGAGTTAATCAGACCAATGTTCGGACCTTCAGGTGTTTCAATCGGACACATACGGCCATAGTGCGAATAGTGTACGTCACGCACTTCGAAACCGGCACGTTCACGTGTTAAACCACCTGGTCCAAGTGCAGATAAACGACGTTTATGCGTTAATTCCGCAAGAGGATTGGTTTGATCCATAAACTGAGATAACTGTGAGCTTCCAAAGAACTCTTTAATAGAAGCAATAACAGGGCGAATATTAATTAATTGCTGTGGTGTAATCGTTGCTGTATCTTGAATGGACATTCTTTCACGAACTACACGTTCCATACGGGAAAGCCCGATACGGAATTGGTTTTGCAGCAATTCACCAACAGAACGCAGACGCCTGTTTCCTAAGTGGTCAATATCGTCCGTATCTCCAACCCCATGAAGAAGATCGAAGAAGTAGCTGATTGAAGCAATAATATCAGCAGGTGTTATATTTTTTATTGGTTCTGCCACATAGGCATTTCCTAGTACATTAATGACTTTTTCATTTTCATCGCCAGGTGCATAGATTTTAATTCCTTGGAGAATAATTTCCTCCTCTACGACGCCGCCGACTGGATTGTAGCCTTTAAAGTTAATATTCTTCTCAAGTGCAGGCAAAATTTTGTCAAGGTTGCGTCTGTCAAGAAGCGTTCCCTTTTCAGCAATAACTTCACCTGTTTCAGGATCTGCAAGTGTTTCTGCCAAGCGCTGATTGAATAAACGATTTTTAATATGCAGCTTTTTATTTATTTTATAACGTCCAACATTCGCGAGGTCATACCGTTTAGGGTCGAAAAAGCGAGAAATCAATAAGCTTCTTGCATTTTCGACAGTTGGAGGTTCACCTGGGCGAAGACGTTCATAGATTTCAAGTAACGCTTTGTCTACGCCTTCTGTGTTATCTTTTTCAAGCGTGTTCCTTAAGTATTCATTATCACCGATCAATTCTAGAATCTCTTGATCGGATCCGAACCCAAGTGCACGCAAAAGAACCGTAACGGGCAGTTTCCGAGTACGATCAATTCTCACGTAAACAACGTCTTTGGCATCTGTTTCATACTCAAGCCAAGCGCCGCGGTTTGGGATGACAGTAGCGGTATATCCCGTTTTTCCATTTTTATCAACTTTTCCATTGAAGTAAACACTTGGTGACCGCACTAATTGTGAAACAATTACGCGCTCCGCACCATTAATAACAAATGTACCAGTCTCTGTCATCAACGGGAAATCTCCCATGAAAACATCCTGATCTTTTACTTCACCTGTTTCCTTATTAACAAGACGCACTTTTACACGTAATGGAGCAGAATATGTAACGTCCCGTTCTTTTGATTCTTCGACGGAATATTTTGGATCTCCAAGACTGTAATCAATAAATTCCAGTGAAAGGTTACCAGTAAAGTCTTCAATCGGTGAAATATCCTGAAACATTTCACGCAAACCCTCATCAAGAAACCACTGATATGAAGAGGTTTGGATTTCGATAAGATTTGGTAATTCTAAAACTTCACTGATTCGTGCGTAACTTCTCCGCTTACGGTGTCGTCCATACTGAACTAGTTGACCTGTCAACTGATTCACCCCTCAAATCAAGCGTTATTTAAAAACATCTATTGATATTTCCAGAAAGAACAAATGCTCTTCCTAAAACACAAAAAGAAAAAGGGTTTTTTCCTCAAAAACCACATTTTCACATTTTGACTATTATTTTGTCATCATTTCCTTCTTATCCCGTTTTTATACAAGAAAATAAGTATTTTCAGGAATAATTCGGTAATTATTATGATGGCATTTTATAATGCTAACATATAGAAGAAATCAAGTCAACTATTTTCTTGCTTTATAAATAAAATAACCTTTTGCTTTATCAACTGTTTCCACACTAGAGAATAACTCTTCTAATTTTTCCAACGCCGACGGAGCCCCTTGCTTTTTTTGAATGACTACCCACAATTCACCATCGGAAGCAAGGTGTTCATAGCTCTGTTCAAAAATATCGTGAACTATTTTTTTCCCTGCCCGGATTGGAGGATTCGTGAGGATTGCAGCAAAATTATGTACATTTACCTGAAGCAAACGGTCACTTTCGTAAATTTTTACATTCTGCACTTTATTTCCCTCTGCGTTTTCCGCTGCCAATTTAACGGCTCGTTCATTCACATCCACCATATGAACAATCCGATCGCCACCTTCTTTTGCAATCGCTAGTCCAATTGGCCCGTACCCGCAGCCAACATCAAGGATTGGCCCCTCCACTTCAGGCATAGTAAAAGATTCAATTAAAAGACGCGAGCCGAAATCCACCTCTCGTTTCGAGAAAACACCGTTATCCGTTTTAAACCGAAAAGGTTTATTTCTTAGCGTGTATTCCCAATATTTCGGATCACTTTCAACATTTTGGGTGCGAGAATAGTAGTGTTCAGTCATCAAGACTCACCTCCAGAGGACTAAATATCGAAGATAACTTGAGGAAATTAACTTTAAACAAACCATCGCATTCCTTTTAAAGTTAGCGAAAAAAAGCCCGCTTATACAGCGAGCTTTCTTATATGGATCTTACTTAACTTCGATGTTTGCTCCAACTTCTTCAAGCTTACCTTTGATTTCTTCAGCTTCTTCTTTAGAAACGCCTTCTTTGATTGGTTTTGGAGTGTTGTCAACAAGATCTTTTGCTTCTTTAAGACCAAGACCAGTGATTTCACGTACAACTTTGATAACTTTGATTTTTTGGTCGCCTGCGCTAGCAAGGATTACATCAAATTCAGTTTTTTCTTCAGCAGCAGCACCTGCACCAGCACCACCAACAACAGCTAC
This sequence comes from Neobacillus endophyticus, assembly GCF_013248975.1. Taxonomy (GTDB): domain Bacteria; phylum Bacillota; class Bacilli; order Bacillales; family Cytobacillaceae; genus Neobacillus; species Neobacillus endophyticus. Next base: position 1,770,315 of record NZ_JABRWH010000001.1, on the reverse strand, counting down.
AGGAGCTGCAGCAGTTACGCCGAATTCTTCTTCGATTGCTTTTACTAGGTCGTTAAGTTCTAAAACAGTCATATTTTTAACTGCTTCAATGATTTGTTCTTTAGTCATGATTAATTTTCCTCCTTAAGTTTTGGTTTAATTTTATTAGATTGCGTATTCAATCAGCTTACGCGCCTTGTTCTTCTTTTTGGTCTGCAACTGCTTTTGCTGCAAGCGCAAGGTTGCGGATTGGAGCTTGTAGCACGCTGAGTAACATAGAAAGTAAACCTTCGCGTGATGGTAGTTCTGCAAGAGCTTTTACATCTTCAACTGTTGCGACGTTACCTTCGATTACACCTGCTTTAAGTTCAAGTGCATCGTTCTTTTTCGCAAAGTCATTTAAGATTTTAGCTGGCGCTACTACATCATCATTACTAAACGCAATTGCGTTCGGACCTGTTAATGCATCGTTTAATCCAACTAGTCCAGCAGCTTCTGCAGCACGGCGAGTCATTGTGTTTTTGTACACCTTGAATTCGATTCCAGCTTCACGAAGTGTTTTACGAAGTTCTGTCACTTGCGCAACAGTAAGACCACGGTAATCAACAATAACTGTTGATACGCTGTTTTTGAATTTTTCAGTGATTTCTTCAACAACATGTTTTTTAGCTTCAATTGCACTGCTCATCTTAACACCTCCTGTAGATTTTCTACATTTATACCGAGCAATTAAAAGCCTCCATGATCAATTACGAGACATGGAGGCAGTATAAATAGATTAAACTATTCTATCGCACTACCTCGGCAGGAAATTAAGCTTATTCGCCCCTGCTGTCTACGGTACAAATGTTTATTAAGTTAAACAACAAAACTTATTATATAAAAATATATGATTAATTGTCAATTGGTAAAATTAACTCTTACCGAGCTGCTACTGTAGAAGGATCAACCTTAACGCCAGGTCCCATTGTTGAAGTAACAGTTACATTCTTCATGTAGGTACCTTTTGCAGCTGAAGGTTTCACTTTTAACATTGTATCGAATACAGTTGTAAAGTTCTCAACTAGTTTCTCGTTATCGAAAGACGCTTTACCGATTGGCACATGGATATTTCCAGCTTTATCAACACGGTATTCAACTTTACCAGCTTTGATTTCATTGATAGCTCTTGTTACATCAAATGTAACTGTACCAGTTTTAGGGTTTGGCATTAAGCCTTTAGGTCCTAAAACACGTCCAAGCTTACCAACTTCACCCATCATGTCTGGAGTTGCAACGATTACATCAAAATCAAACCAACCTTGTTGGATTTTGTTGATGTATTCTGCATCACCTACATAATCAGCGCCAGCAGCTTCTGCTTCCTTCACTTTTTCACCCTTCGCGAATACTAATACACGTTGAGTTTTACCAGTTCCGTTTGGAAGCACAACTGCTCCACGGATTTGCTGGTCAGCTTTCTTAGGGTCAACGCCTAAGCGGAAAGCAACTTCAAGAGTTGCATCGAATTTTGCATAGTTAGTTTTCTTCGCCAATTCAATTGCTTCTGCAATCGGATAAGCTTTAGAACGATCTACAAGCTTTACAGCTTCTAAATACTTTTTACCTTTTTTAGCCATTATATTTTCCTCCTAGTTTGTGGTTTTAACGATAATATCTCCCACGAAAAAGGTTGCGAGTGAACATTCAACTACGCAACCCTCTCATTACATCAAACAGTTTCAACACGGATTAGTCTTCAATAACGATACCCATGCTGCGTGCAGTACCTTCAACCATGCGCATAGCTGCTTCAACGCTAGCTGCATTTAGGTCAGGCATCTTTTGTTCCGCAATCTCGCGTACTTTAGCACGCTTTACTGTTGCTACTTTATTACGGTTAGGCTGGCCTGAACCAGACTGAATTCCAGCTGCTACTTTCAAAAGAACTGCAGCAGGAGGAGTTTTCGTAATAAATGTAAATGAACGGTCTTCAAAAACCGTAATTTCAACAGGGATAATTAATCCAGCTTGATCTGCTGTACGTGCGTTAAATTCTTTACAGAATCCCATGATATTAACACCGGCTTGACCAAGTGCAGGTCCGACTGGCGGTGCTGGGTTCGCTTTACCAGCAGGGATTTGCAACTTAACAACTTTAATTACTTTTTTAGCCACGAGACACACCTCCTTAAAGTCCGTGATGTGGTTAATGGGGTCTCATCATTGTGGCGGAGTCCCCTCCCACTCATCAAAACAAAAGTCTTTATATAAATACAAAGAACTTGACAATAGTCAATCTTAGAACATTTCTAAGACATACTGACCTATGAAATATTAACATTTTTTATAACTGATTTCAAGTTATTTTACAATATCGGTCTATATTTTCTCAATTTGATTGAAATCTAGCTCAACTGGAGTGTCACGACCGAACATATTGACCAGCACTTTAAGCTTCGCTTTGTCTTTATCCATTTCTTCAATACTTCCAGTAAAGTTAGCAAATGGACCTTCTTTAACACGAACAGTTTCACCAATTTCGTAGTTTACATCTATACGTCTTTCCTCTACACCCATTCGTTTTAAAATGACTGCCACTTCATCCGGAAGCAATGGAGTAGGTTTTGATCCTGAACCTGCAGAACCAACAAACCCTGTCACTCCCGGGGTATTGCGGACTACGTACCAAGAATCATCCGTCATCACCAATTCAACCAGGACATATCCCGGGAACACTTTACGCTTAACTACTTTTTTCTTACCATTCTTTATATCAGTCTCTTCTTCTTCAGGAACGACGACGCGAAAAATTTTATCTGCCATTCCCATCGATTCAACCCTTTTTTCCAAATTTGCTTTTACTTTATTTTCATAACCCGAGTAAGTATGAACTACATACCAATTTTTTTCCATTCAAGAGGACTAATTGTCCTTCCCTCCTTGTAATATAATTGGAGATTCTACCGTTTTTTCTCAATATAAAAAAACCCGTGAAAAACGGGCTTTTTAGATAAAATTTCCTCTATTAATCACATTATACCATGAACCATAGCATATTATTCAAGAATTAAACGGATCAATTTTGAAATTCCTAAATCTAATACACCAAAAAAAATTGAGAATAATACAACGGTGGTTAAAACAGTAACTGTTGAACGAACGAGTTCACCGCGCTTTGGCCAGCTGACCTTTCTCATCTCACGGGCAATTTCACTGAAGAACTTACTTATGCGCTGCATTTTAATTAACCCCCAACTATCGTTATATAGCATTGCTATATTGTATAAAAGTTATTTCGTTTCTCGATGGACGGTATGGGCTCCGCATGTATTACAAAACTTTTTTAATTCTAATCGTTCTGTTTTTGACTCTCTCCCTGCAGTTGAATAATTGCGGGAACCACAATTCACACAGGCAAGAATTACTTTTTTGCTCATATATCGACACCTTCAATTATCCTTAAAAATGTAACATGGCACCTAATTATTGTCAATATCAATTACAGTAGATTCAATGAACTGACAAAATTTCTCGAAATAGCAGGAATTATAACGAAAATTCACGAATTTCTAAGTAGCGCTCTAGTTTTCTTTTGACACGCTGCAATGCATTATCAATCGACTTTACATGGCGGTTCAGTTCTTCAGAAATCTCTTGGTACGATTGCCCATCCAGATAAAGCGCTAACACTTTTCTTTCCAAGTCACTTAACAGTTCAGCCATTTTATCTTCGATATGATCAAATTCTTCCTGATTAATAATTAACTCTTCCGGATCAAGAATTTTAGCGCCAGATAGCACATCCATCAGCGTCCGGTCCGATTCTTCATCATAAATCGGCTTGTCCAAAGAAACATAGGAATTCAATGGGATATGCTTTTGCCTTGTAGCTGTTTTAATAGCTGTGATAATCTGCCGGGTAATACATAACTCGGCAAATGCTTTAAATGAGGTCAGCTTGTCCTCACGAAAATCACGAATGGCCTTATATAAGCCAATCATGCCTTCTTGGACAATATCCTCTTTGTCGGCTCCAATTAAAAAATAGGATCTTGCTTTAGCACGTACAAAATTCCGATACTTGTGAATTAAATAATCCAATGCTTCACTGTCGCCTTGATGTACTAAATCAACAATTTCTTCATCTTCCATGGCGAATAATTGGTCGTTGATTTTTGTTCCAAAGTCCGTACTCAATTTTAGATCCCCTCCACCGAACAAGCAAAGATAGTGTTATTATACAACAGGAAATATTTCCAGTCGAGGTTCATTTCTCCCCCCTGCGCCATTTTTCAAAAATTTCTGCTACCTCTTCGCTTATGGGGATCTTGGATACAGGCTTTGTTTCTTGAATCTTTTTTACGTTTCTTGCGATCCCCTTTTCTATGGAGCCCATTTCTATTAGAAGTTCACGTGCTGATTTTCGCAATGCTCCTTGTCCGAATATGGACCATTGCTCTGTGAAATCGGATGTCGCTACATGGATTTGTGTTCGGCGGTTATTCAAACTGATCGCCATTTTTTCAATTCGTTCATCTGCTGTTTCATTTTCTTTTGTAAATATAACTTCAATTTTATGATTTTGATAGGTTTTTGCTATTCCTTGTACATAGTGAGCGTCAAATACAACAATTACTCTAAAGCCAGTAACCGCTTGGTATTCAGCCATTTTTTCTACCAAGCGGTCCCTAGCAGCAGCTAAATCCCGATCTTTTAACGCATTTAACTCTGGCCAAGCTCCGATCATGTTGTATCCGTCAACAAGCAGGATATCCATAAGCTACCCCTCTAGTACATTCCTTTTCCGATAGACCTCATACATTAACAAGGCAGCAGCAACTGAAGCATTCAAAGATGTCACTTTTCCAGACATAGGCAAGTGAATAAGAAAATCGCATTTCTCTTTAATGAGGCGTCCCATGCCTTTGCCTTCACTGCCAATTACTAAGCCCAGCGGCAAAGTGCCATCTATTTGACGGTAATCTTGCTTTCCTTTTGCATCCGTGCCGGCAATCCAAATCCCGCGCTCCTTCAATTCATCTATCGTCCTGGCCATATTGGTGACACGGACAACCGGAATATATTCAATCGCACCTGTAGATGCTTTCGCAACCGTTGCAGTTAATCCTACAGCCCGGCGCTTTGGAATAATTATGCCATGGGCTCCTACCGCGTCAGCTGTCCGCATAATGGACCCAAGATTGTGGGGGTCCTCAATTTCATCCAACAATAAAAAGAAAGGAGTTTCATTTTTCCTTTCAGCAGATAGAAACAAATCGTCCAACTCTGCGTATTGGTATGCAGCTATATAAGCAAGAACTCCTTGATGATTTTGATCTGTAATTTGATCCAGTTTCTTCTTCGGAACAAATTGAACGAGAACATTCCCTTCCTTTGCCAGTTGGGTAATTTGCTGCATTTGCCCTCGCTGCGATCCTTCTGCGATTAATATTTTATTAATGTCCCTGTTCGATTTTAATGCCTCAATAACCGGGTTTTTACCAATGATGTATTCCTGGTTCATTTCGATCCTCCTTTCTTCTCTTCCACATATAAAAACGACTTAGACACCAGCTCTTCCAAGCGTTCCTTTCTTCCTGTTAAATATAAAAACCCAATTAAAGCCTCAAACGCTGTACTGTAGCGGTATGTTTGCACATCAGTATTTTTGGGGATTGTTCCCGATTTTGCATTTCTTCCCCGCATCACTATAGCGATCTCGTCTTCGTGGAGCAGGCCATCATCCATCATTTGAAAAAGAATTTGGCACTGTGCTTTTGCAGAAACGTATCTTGTTCCCGCCCGGTGCAGTTGGTGCGGCCGCACTTGCCCGCTGTACAACAAGTGCCTCCTAACGTATGTTTCAAAAACAGCGTCCCCCATATATGCAAGAGCTAAGGCGTTTAATTGGGTTGCATCTACTGATTTTTCATACTCAAGCATGAATTAGCCTCTTTTCCACCTTGTTCCCTGAGGGGTATCTTCTAAAATAATGTTCATTTCTTTTAATTGATCTCTGATTTGGTCAGATAATTGGAAGTTTCGATCTTTTCGAGCCTGATTCCGTTTTTCAATCAGCGCATCAATTTCCTCATCCAGCATTTCTTCTTGCGTCATAGTTAGCCCGAGTACATGGAATAACTCGTCAAATTCTTTCATAAACGCCTGAATGACTTCCACAGCAGTGTTTTTCTCAAGTAAATAATAATTTGCTAATTTTGCTAAATCAAATATAACGGAAATGGCTAATGCTGTATTAAAATCATCATCCATTGCAGCAATGAATTGTTCCCGAAATGCCGTTATTTTATCAAACCACTCTTGATTATCATGAGTTAAATCTGTACTTACTTCTCGGCGGTGCTTTAAATTTAGATAAGAAGTCGTGATTCTTTCAAATGCCGCTTTCGTACTTTCCAATAATTCCTCGCTGTAATTAATTGGATTTCGATAATGAACGGACAGCATAAAGAAGCGCAGCACCTGCGGATTATGTTGTTTAATGATGTCATGAACTAACACAAAATTCCCTAGTGATTTGGACATTTTTTCATTGTCGATGTTAATATAACCATTGTGCATCCAATAGTTAGAGAAGGTTTTCCCTGTGAGTGCCTCTGATTGAGCTATTTCATTTTCATGGTGCGGGAACGTTAAATCCTGACCGCCAGCATGAATGTCAATCGTATCGCCCAGGTATTTCTTCGCCATTGCCGAGCATTCAATATGCCAGCCCGGACGGCCAAGTCCCCATGGGCTTTCCCAGTAAATTTCTCCCTCTTTTGCTGCTTTCCACAACGCAAAGTCAAGATCGTCCTGTTTTTTATCACCCACTTCAATTCTTGCCCCGACCTGAAGATCATCGATGGATTGGTGGGATAGTTTCCCGTATTCATCAAAGCTGCGGGTTCGATAATAGACATCACCTTCTGATTCATACGCATAGCCTTTTTCCACTAACTGTTTAATAAAATCAATAATGATATCCATATTTTCCATAACCCTTGGATGAACATCCGCTTTTTTGCATCCCAAGGCTGAAACATCTTCAAAATAGGCTTCAATAAATCGATTCGCAATAGCAGGGACGTCTTCTCCCAGTTGATTGGCTGCCCGGATTAATTTATCATCTACATCGGTAAAGTTGGAAACGTATTTGACATCATAACCGCGATATTCAAAATATCGGCGGACAGTATCAAAAACGATCGCCGGCCGTGCGTTCCCAATATGAATATAATTATAGACAGTTGGCCCGCAAACATACATTTTCACTTTTCCTTCTTCAAGCGGTACGAACGTCTCTTTTTTTCTTGTAAGGGTATTATACAGCTGTATGGCCATTGACTTTTGTCCTTTCTTCTTTTAATTCTGCCACTTCTCTTTTCAGGCGGTTCAATTCTTCTTCAATTTGTTTAAAATGATCTGCTTCCGGATCCGGAAGATCACAATGATTTAAATCTTTTTCTTTCTTGATGCGGACACCGTCCTGAATCACAACTCTTCCTGGTATTCCGACTACTGTGGAATTAGGAGGAACTTCTTTTAAAACGACAGAGCCGCCGCCTATTTTCGAATTTTCCCCAATCGTAATGGATCCAAGCACTTTTGCTCCAGTAGAAATTAATACGTTATCTTTAATAGTAGGATGCCGCTTGCCTTTTTCTTTACCTGTTCCTCCAAGGGTCACCCCTTGATATATTGTAACATTATCTCCAATTTCGCAAGTTTCACCTACTACAACGCCCATCCCATGGTCAATAAAAAATCGTCTTCCAATCTTTGCTCCAGGGTGAATTTCAATTCCCGTGAAAAAGCGACTGGCCTGAGAAATAACACGTGCAACAAAGTATAACTTTCGTTTATAAAATGCATGGGCAATCCTATGTGCCCAAATAGCATGCAGTCCCGAATACGTTAAAATTACCTCCAAATAACTGCGGGCTGCCGGATCCTGTTCAAAAACAACCTCAATATCCTCCTTGATCCTCCTCAACATTATTGATCCCCCTTTGTTTTTTATAAACTGTGTTTTGCTTGACTTATGATTTTTTCTCTCCAATTAACCATGAGCTTTAACATTGTCTTAATAAAAAAACGCCTCTGTCCTATAGACAGAGACGCTTTGCTGCGTGGTTCCACTCTGATTAGGCTAAAATCATTCTAGAAACAGGCCAAAAAATGGCACAGGCCCCCCAAAACTGATATATCAGCCTCACTCTTGTACGATAACGGAAGATCCGCCCATATCTACTTAGGCGATGACGCCTTTTTCGAAATGGGGCTCAGAGGGGCATTTCAAAAAATGAGGGGCTTAAACCACTTTCAGCCGGTGATGGTTCTCTCTTTCAAGCATCATTTTTTTACTTGTCCTCATCAACGCTTTAAACTAATATATTAAAATTTATACCATTGATCTTTACCTATTGTCCAGCCCACAAAGGTAAATCGTCTAAAATTTCTTTCTTTTACTATATTACATTTTTCCAGCAATGTTAACCAATAATTTGCTGAATTCTTTTTTGAATTTTTTGCTTACCTAAAAGTTCAATGGTCATAGGAAGATCCGGTCCGTGAGTCTGTCCTGTCACCGCGGAGCGAATCGGCATGAACAGATTCTTTCCTTTTTGGCCTGTAGACTTTTGCACTGCCTTCATCGCTGCCTGAATTCCGTCTGCCTGGAAGCTTTCCAGTTGATCTAATTCATGTAAAAATGCTTTAAGTACCCCTGGAACCTGCTCTCCAGAAAGAACCTCTTTCGCTTCTGCTTCAAAAAGTATTTCATCTTTAAAAAACATTTCGGATAACTCAACAATTTCCGCACCATAACTCATTTTTTCCTGAAGCAGTCCAACCAATCGGTGTACCCACTGTTTTTCGTCAGCAGTGAGATCTCCACTAAATCGTCCTGCTTTGATTAGATGAGGCATCGCCAGTTCCACTGCACGGTCGGTTTCAATTTTCTTCATGTATTGGTTGTTCATCCATAAGAGCTTTTGCTTATCAAACAACGCTGGTGATTTGGATAGGCGGTTTGCATCAAAAATCTCAATAAATTCGTTCCTTGAGAAAATCTCCTCTTCCCCTGCCGGTGACCAGCCTAAGAGTGTGATAAAGTTAAATAAGGCTTCTGGCAGATAGCCTAATTCTTCATACTGTTCAATGAACTGAATAATCGTTTCATCACGCTTACTCAACTTTCTGCGGCTTTCATTGACAATCAATGTCATGTGACCAAAAACAGGCGGTGTCCAGCCCAGTGCCTCATATACCATCAACTGTTTTGGTGTATTGGAAATATGATCATCACCGCGGAGTACATGTGAAATTTCCATTAGATAATCATCAATAGCCACAGCAAAGTTATAGGTCGGTGTGCCGTCTTTTTTTACAATGACCCAGTCGCCCATTCCTTCCGATTCAAAGGAAACAACCCCCTTGACCATATCATCAAATGTATAGGTTTTTTCAGAAGGAACTGCTATACGAATGCTCGGCTGACGCCCTTCATTTTCTAAACGCTCACGGTCTTCTGCTGTTAAGTGACGGCATTTTCCAGAATACTGAGGTGTTTCGCCTCTTTCCGTTTGAGCCTCCCGTTCTGCCTCCAACTCTTCTTCCGTACAATAACATTTATAGGCTTGCCCATTTTCAAGCAGCTGTTTGTAATATTGCTCATAAATATCATTTCGTTCTGATTGGCGATATGGGCCATAATCTCCGCCAACATCCACACTTTCATCCCAATCCATTCCAAGCCACTTTAAATATTTAAGCTGGCTTTCCTCGCCGCCTTCAATATTCCGCTTCTTATCCGTATCTTCAATGCGGATGATGAATTTCCCTTTATGATGGCGGGCAAATAAATAATTGAATAATGCTGTACGGGCATTCCCGATATGTAAATGTCCTGTTGGACTTGGTGCATACCGTACACGAACCTCGTTTGCCATAAAAATAAAGCCTCCTGTACTGTTCCCAAATAGTTATTCTGATTTATTTTACCACTATGAATTTTCTTGTTAAAGTGAAACTTATCAATCGACTTTTCTTAGAAGTACAACTGCCTGGGATGCAATCCCTTCTCCTCTGCCCGTAAAACCTAATTTTTCTGTTGTTGTAGCTTTCACATTTATTTGTTCAGATGAGGCCTCAAGCAATTCGGCAATCCGACCGCGCATTTGCTCAATATAAGGGGCCATTTTCGGTTTTTGAGCAATAATGGTGCAATCCAGATTGCCAAGTTCATAACCTTTAGATTTCACCAACTGCCAAACATGCTCCATTAACTTAGCAGAGTCTGCTCCTTTGAATTTTGGATCCGTATCTGGGAAATGTTTTCCGATATCCCCCTCCCCAATGGCACCAAGGCAAGCATCAGAGATGGTATGCAATAAAACATCTGCATCAGAATGGCCTAACAACCCCTTTTCATATGGGATCTTTATGCCGCCAATAATAAGCGGGCGACCCTCTGTTAATTGATGGACATCAAAGCCTTGACCAATACGAAACATTATGATATCTCCCTTTGTCTCTTTTTTAAAATTGCTTCTGCTATATATAAATCTTCCGGTGTTGTTAATTTGATATTCTCATAATCTCCTTCCACCATCGCAATGGGATGTCCTAAGCGCTCGACTAAACTGGCATCGTCTGTTCCAAGAAATTGATCTTTTTCTGCACGTTCATAAGCATCTTGGAGTAAGGAAACACGAAAAGCTTGTGGGGTTTGAATAGCCCACAAGCTTGAACGTTCCACTGTTGCCGCGACCAATCCATCCTTTACTGTTTTCATTGTGTCCTTTGCAGGCACACCAATTATAGCAGCACCTGTTTTCTCCGCCTTTTCCACTAAACGGTGGATATGTTCAATTTGGATAAAGGGGCGGGCTGCATCATGTACAAGAATCATTCCGTCGCTTTTCACCGTTTTAAGAGCATTATAAATGCTATACTGCCGCTCTGTTCCACCTGTCACTAAACAGACCTTTTTCGTCATGTTAAATCGTTTAAATAACAATTGAAATTCAGGCTCATCTTGTGAGTTAATCGCTAATATGATCCCGTTGCATGCAGCATCTCTCTCGAATACCCTTAATGTGTGAATCAAGACCGGGATGCCGTCCAACTCAAGAAGCAGCTTGTTTTTCCCCGCTCCCATTCTTTTCCCTCGTCCGGCAGCCGGTAAAATGACCTGGTAAGTCATATAAAAAACCCCACTCTATACATTCTATGCCATTATAGTGCTTTTTCTAATAATTTGGGCTTGGCAAAAATCATTCGGCCAGCAGATGTCTGAAGAACGCTAGTAACAAGGACATCAATCCTTTTTCCAATATATTCTCTTCCCTCTTCAACGACAATCATGGTTCCATCATCCAAATAGGCTACACCTTGGTGGTACTCTTTTCCATCCTTGATGACCTGAACAGTAAGCTCTTCTCCCGGTAAAACTACAGGTTTAACGGCATTTGCCAAATCATTAATATTCAATACTGAAACGTTTTGTAATTCACATACCTTATTTAAATTAAAATCGTTGGTAACGAGGATTCCGTTTGTTAATTTAGCCAGCTTGACCAGCTTTGAATCAACTTCCTGAACCTCCTCAAAATCACCTTCGTAAATCTCGACTTTCACTGCGAGCTCTTTTTGAATCCGATTTAAAATATCTAATCCTCTTCGTCCACGATTTCGCTTTAACACATCGGAGGAATCTGCGATATGCTGTAACTCCTCGAGAACAAACTGTGGAATCACAATTGTGCCTTCAAGAAAGCCTGTCTGGCAAATATCCGCCACACGTCCATCAATAATAACACTCGTATCTAGTATTTTTAAAGATTGTTTCGCTGCCTTCTCATTCTCTTCTTCCGCGGTCTTTTTCTTGCTGCTCCCCTTACTGAAAAGGCCCAATAGTTCATCCCTCTTCTTAAAACCTACTTGAAAACCAAGGTAACCTAATAATAATGTCAGCAAAATGGGTGCAACCGCATTTAATATGGGCGCTCGGAATGAATTTAAGGCAAATCCGATCAAAAAGGCGACCAATAACCCAAAAATCAGCCCTACACTCCCAAATAACACATCGGTTACTGGAACCTTCACCAAGGAGTCTTCAGCCCTTTTAATAAAATTAAACACGTAATCTACTGCCCAAAAGGTAATAAGATAAAAAATAATAGCACCTATAATAGCAGTGACATAGGAATTATAAATCAACGGAAAGCCGGTAATGTGAAGTACATGGAACAACCCCGGCAATAATAATATACCAAGCGTACCACCGATAATAAGGAAGCAAGCTTGCACAATTCGTCTTAACATTCCTTCACCTCCTCTACTCATTATAAACATATTCCTAAATTTGAAACCTTGATTTACTGATTATTTTTCCAAACTGTAAACATTTTGAAATATATTAGAGATGTAAAATTCTTACTTCTCATAGGGTAGCATTGGAAAAAATCACTGTCAAATGAATAGGAATTTCAATTTTACACAATAGACGAATTGTTTATTATAAATGACGATCAATGTAAAGACGCTCTTTAATTAATTTAAAGCCTTCCTTAATTTTCTTCGCTCGAACTTCCCCAATACCCTCCACTTCATCCAGTTCTTGTTCAGTGGCAAAAAGAATTTTAGGGAGAATTTTAAAGCTGCTGACCAGGTTTTCGATAATAATTGAAGGAAGTCTGGGGATTTTATTTAAAATTCGATATCCCCTTGGATGTTTATTTTCATCAAGATGAACGTAACCAAGGTATCCCAGTAATTTTAATAAAACCATATCTTCAATCGTACCATTATTGGCCAATACCTGCATTTTGGCCAATATGTCTCTGGCTTTTACTTCCCGCTCAAAGGCATAATCCCTGATGATCAGCATCATTTCTTCTTCCAAATCCGTCAAAATCTCATTCATTTGTAATCGAATCAGCCGGCCTTCTGTACCCAGCTCGTATAAAAGGGCCAAAAGTTCGTTCTTAATCTTTAGCACCATTTCAAAACGGTGAAGCACAAGCAAAAAGTCATTATATGTAACAGACTCCTCAAACTCTAGAATACTTAGATTCGTTATACTTTGTTCCAATACTACCTTATACTTTTCCAATGTTTGTATTGCTTGGTTCGCTTTAGTTAAGATCACCGCGATATCTTTTAAAGCATAACGAAGATTCCCTTGATATAAGGAAATGACATTTCTTCTTTGAGAAATGGCAATCACCAGAGCTTTTGTTTGTTTCGCAGTACGCTCCGCAGTTCGGTGACGCATGCCCGTTTCCGAGGACGGGATATCCGCATCAGGTGCTAGCTGTGCATTGGCAATCAGAATTCTATTCCCCGTCTCATTGAGAATAATAGCTCCGTCCATTTTTGCCAGCTCATACAAAAAACTTGGCGAAAATGGACAATTTATTTCGAAACCGCCGTCAACGATATTTTTTACTTTTTCGTTATATCCAATAACAATAAGGCCGCCTGTATTAGCTCTAAGAACATTATCTAATCCCTCTCGGATTGGTGTACCCGGTGCAATGAACTGCAATACATCCATGATAGACTGATCACCAAGCTTTTTATGATCCATCTTCTACCCTCCAAGTGCTGCCTGCAGTGCCTCACTGACAGACGAAACCCCGATTAATTCTACTCCTTTTGGCCCACTCCAGCCGCCTAGATTATTGGCAGGGAGGATCACCCGCTCAAATCCCAGCTTCGCTGCTTCCTGAACGCGCTGTTCGATTCTTGATACTCTTCTAACTTCACCAGTTAATCCAACTTCTCCGATAATACAATCAGTTGGCCTTGTCGGCTTATCCCTAAAACTGGAGGCAATACTTACTGCAACAGCTAAATCAATTGCAGGCTCATCCAATTTTACACCGCCGGCTACCTTTACATAGGCATCTTGATTGGCTAATAGCATCCCGACACGCTTTTCTAGAACTGCCATTAATAATGGCACTCGGTTATAATCAATTCCTGTCGCCATTCTTCTCGGGTTTCCGAAACTCGTTGGTGAAATAAGTGCTTGAATTTCCACGAGTACAGGGCGGGTTCCCTCCATTGATGCCACTACGGTTGATCCTGCGGCTCCCCGTGAACGTTCCTCCAGGAAAATCTCCGACGGATTCTCTACCTCTTCAAGCCCAGACTCCTTCATCTCAAAAATACCCATTTCATTCGTTGAACCGAAGCGATTCTTGACGGCTCTTAAAATTCGGTACGTATGGTGCCTCTCCCCTTCAAAATAAAGAACCGTATCAACCATATGTTCAAGCAGCCTTGGACCGGCAATCGATCCTTCCTTTGTAACATGGCCAACAATAAAAATAGCAATGCCTTTTGTCTTGCCAATCCGCATTAATTCAGCTGTACATTCACGTACCTGGGAGACACTCCCTGGCGCAGATGTAACGTCCGGATGAAAAACAGTCTGAATGGAATCTATGATTACAAAACTCGGATTCAGCCCTTCAATAGTCCGGTTTATTTCTTCCAGGTTGGTTTCTGCATAGACGAGCAGGTTTTCCGAAGAGGCATTTAATCTTTCTGCACGGAGTTTAGTCTGCCGCAATGATTCTTCACCAGATATGTATAAAACTTGATGGCCTTTATTCGCCAGCTGCGAGGATACTTGCAGGAGCAATGTTGATTTCCCAATGCCAGGGTCCCCGCCAATAAGCACTAAGGATCCTCTTACGACACCGCCGCCCAGAACTCGGTTTAACTCCTTTAAATCCGTATGAATTCTCGGCTCACTCACCATTTCAATCGATGTAATGGGGGCAGGCTTTGACGAGATAGCATGCCCTCCTTGAGAATGAGCAAATGCCCCTCTCCTTGCTGTTCCCGTTATCTCAACTTCCTCTACCATCTTATTCCACGCACCACATCCAGGGCATTTCCCCATCCATTTAGGTGACTCATACCCGCACTCCTGGCAGATAAACTTTGTTTTTCGTTTAACCATTTGGATCTCCTTTTTACCTTAACTGCAAAAATATTGAAAGAAAAAGAGGCACACGATTTACCTTTATTAACGTGTACCCCTTGGGATTATTACAAATGACCCTAATGATGTTTATACTTAATAGCTTATTATTTCGTTGCACCTGTCTTCTCTGCAGTTTTAACTACAAATTCATTATTTTCGACATCGATCACCGCATGCTGACCCGTTAACAAGGTACCCTTTAACAGTTCCTCAGAAAGGCGGTCTTCAATATGCTTCTGGATAGCACGGCGGAGTGGTCTTGCACCATATTCCGGATCGTACCCTTCCTCAGAAATTTTGCCTTTCGCAGCAGGTGATAGCTCAATCGAAATATTTTGCTCATTCAGACGCTTAATAAGCTGGTCAGATAACAAGGTTACAATCTCTTCAAGATGCTTTTTCTCAAGCGCATGGAAGACAATAATTTCATCAATCCTGTTCAAAAATTCTGGACGGAAAGCTTTCTTTAATTCTTCCATTACTTTGCCTTTCATATCTTTATAATCTTGATCCGCTGTATCTTGAATGTTAAAGCCCACATATTTATTACGTTTTAGTGCTTCTGCGCCTACATTGGATGTCATAATTAAAACAGTATTTCGGAAATCAACGGTTCTTCCTTTGGAATCTGTTAATCGGCCATCCTCAAGGACTTGTAATAAAATATTGAAGACATCGGGATGTGCTTTTTCAATCTCATCGAGCAAAATAACGGAATAAGGTTTTCTGCGGACTTTTTCCGTTAATTGTCCGCCTTCCTCATAGCCTACATATCCAGGAGGAGACCCTACAAGACGGGATGTCGAGTGTTTTTCCATATACTCTGACATATCAATACGGATCATCGCATCCTCATCACCAAACATTGCTTCTGCTAAAGCTCTTGCTAATTCAGTTTTTCCTACACCTGTAGGGCCAAGGAATACAAACGAGCCAATAGGGCGTTTTGGATCTTTTAAACCGGCTCTAGCACGGCGAACAGCCTTAGACACTGCCTTAACTGCTTCATCCTGACCAATCACACGGGAATGGAGAATTTCTTCTAAATTCAGCAGTTTTGCTGTTTCAGTTTGCGCAAGTTTGGAAACGGGTACTCCCGTCCAGCTGGAAACCACATTGGCAATATCATCAACGGTTACCTGGTTATTTTCTTGTCCTTGTTTTTCCTTCCAAGTCTTCTTGGTTTCCTCCAGCTGTTCACGCAAACGCTGTTCCGAATCTCTTAAAGAAGCCGCTTTTTCAAATTCCTGGCTTTGTACAGCAGCATCTTTTTCCTTCCGCACTTCTTCAAGCCTTACCTCCAACTCTTTTAAATTTGGAGGTGTAGTATAAGAACGCAATCTAACTTTTGAACCAGCTTCATCAATTAAATCAATCGCTTTATCAGGAAGGAAGCGGTCAGAAATGTAACGGTCAGACAACTTTACTGCTGCTTCAATCGCTTCATCCGTGATTGAAACACGGTGATGTGCTTCATAACGATCACGCAACCCTTGTAAAATTTGAATCGACTCATCAGCAGTCGGTTCATCCACCCGGATTGGCTGGAAGCGCCGTTCCAAAGCTGCATCTTTTTCAATATATTTTCGATACTCATCCAGCGTTGTTGCTCCAATGCACTGAAGTTCACCGCGGGCAAGCGAAGGTTTCAAAATATTAGAGGCATCAATGGCTCCCTCAGCACCACCTGCGCCAATTAATGTATGCAGTTCATCAATAAATAAAATGATGTTTCCAGCTTGTCGGATTTCATCCATTACTTTCTTCAAGCGGTCTTCAAACTCACCTCGATATTTTGTCCCGGCAACGACCGTTCCCATATCAAGAGTCATAACCCGCTTATCACGCAGTATTTCGGGTACCTCATTATTGACAATTTGCTGAGCCAATCCTTCAGCAATTGCTGTTTTCCCGACACCAGGTTCGCCGATTAGTACTGGATTATTTTTCGTGCGGCGACTTAATACCTCAATAACCCGTTGTATTTCTTTGCTTCTCCCAATTACAGGGTCAAGACTTCCTTCACGGGCAATGGATGTCAGATCTCTAGCAAGACTATCAAGAGTTGGCGTATTGGCACTGGCGGATGCTCCACCTTGGTGTCCTCCTGATTCGTTACTACCAAGTAATTGCAGTACCTGCTGACGGGCTTTATTTAAGCTTACCCCAAGATTATTTAGAACTCGGGCAGCAACTCCTTCACCTTCACGAATTAACCCTAGAAGGATATGTTCTGTCCCGACATAGGAATGGCCTAATTTTCGCGCCTCATCCATAGAAAGCTCAATAACCTTCTTTGCTCTAGGGGTATAGTGGATCGTTTGCGGTGTATCAGTCCCTTTGCCAATAAGATTTTCCACTTCTTTTTGAATTTTATCAGAACCTAGTCCAAGACCATATAGGGCTTTTGCAGCGATTCCTTCACCTTCACGTACCAGTCCTAATAAAATATGCTCAGTTCCAATATTATTATGACCAAGGCGAATTGCCTCTTCTTGTGCTAGTGCAAGTACTTTTTGCGCTCTTTCAGTAAAACGACCGAACATCATGTTTTCTTCCTCCTCACCAATTATTGAGACTCCATTTTAATTCGTTCGCGAATTAACGACGCTCGTCTGATATCCCTTTCAAACGGTCTTAAAGGACCGCCGGCATATTGCTGAAGAAAACCTGGCTGGGTTAATATCATTAATTCATTAAGTATGGTTCTGGGCAAATTTTGAATATAGCCCATATCAATTCCAAGCCGAACATCTGATAAACACCTAGCTGCTTCTTTTGATTCAATGATTCGGCTATTTACTAAAACTCCCAAAGAACGGAACACTCTGTCTTCTAATTGTATGTTAGAAGTCTTACGTAATGCTTCACGCGCTGACCTTTCCTGTGAAATTAACTGGCTGACCACACCCATAAGATCACGGCAGATATCTTCTTCCGACTTTCCGAGTGTAATTTGGTTGGAAATTTGGAAAATATTCCCCAGGGCCTCACTTCCTTCACCATAAATTCCTCTTACCACAAGCCCTAGCTGATTAATCGCAGGTATGATTCGATTCATTTGCTGGGTTAGAATCAATCCTGGCAAGTGCATCATGACGGAAGCTCTAATCCCTGTGCCAACATTGGTAGGACAGCTCGATAAATAACCATATTTTTCATCAAATGCATATTCAATATGGCTTTCGAGCCAATCATCCACTTCATTTGCGGTATTTAATGCTTCTGATAATTGTAACCCTGGGAACAGGCATTGAATTCTGATATGATCCTCTTCATTTATCATAATACTAACTTCTTCATTTTCGGTTAATAATACCGCACCATATGGTGAATCTTCTGCCAAATGAGGGCTGATTAAATGCTTCTCAACTAAAACCCGTTTCTGCAGTGGCTGCATTTCATCAATACGCAGTAATTCCATTTGCCCGAATTTATAAAAATCAGAGACTTTAATAAATTCCTCCAGTTCACTAATAATTCTTTTTGCTTCTTCATGTGAAAATAGAGTAGGAAATTTATATGCTGCAAGGTTTCGGGCATAGCGTATTCGAGTGCTAAGGACAATATCGGAATCAGGTCCTTCCTCATTCATCCAGGAGCTTACCGCTTGATTAAGAAAGCGTTCTAGTGACACTTTATTCCCCTCCCTCAAGACTTCCGGCAATCTTTTTCTCAAGGATGCGGATTTCATCCCGAATCTGTGCTGCCTTTTCAAACTCTTCATGAGTTATACAATCTTGCAACTCATTTTTTAATTCTTCAACCTGTTTCTTAAGATGGATGCTGCCGCCGATTCTTTTAGGAATTTTTCCAGCGTGGCTCCAATTCCCACTGTGCACACGCTTCAAGACCGGCTTTAATTGGTCTTTAAACGTTTCATAACAATGGGCACATCCAAAGCGGCCCACCTTTAAAAACTGTGGAAATGTCATAGTGCAGTGGCTGCATTGCAAAATTTCTTCTTGATGAAATGGACTTTGTGCAGGCTTTTGAAAGGATGCATCAATATTAAATAAGCCAGCCAGCAAATTATTAATCGTAAAACCTGAATCTCCGCCAAAAATAAACATTTCACCATGATCCTGGGCGCACTTCTCACAAAGATGCACTTCAGTTTTTTCTCCATTTATGATTTTTGTAAAATGAAGTGCGGCAGGTCTTTGATTGCACTCTTGGCAAATCATCCTATTCACCCTCTCCTGCTGCTAGATTATTTATATTTTAATGATGTTAACATTGCTCTCAACATTCTTGCCCTTAATTCATCCCTGTATGGGAGATCAATATATAAAACAGAACGGTCAATAACACTTAACATAATTTTCGCTTCCCGATGCGTAATTACCTCCTCATGGACAAGGCGGGTAATGACATCTTCAGCATTTGTTTGACTAATTCTATGGTTTACTAATGAAAGTAAATGGTCAATTAAGTGTGCGGAGTCGTGAGATTGTACTTTTATGATTCGAATATACCCGCCGCCGCCACGTTTACTTTCTACGATGTAGCCTCTCTCAATCGTAAATCTTGTATTGATCACATAATTAATTTGCGAAGGTACACATTGAAACTTATCTGCAATTTCACTCCGTTTGATTTCAACGATTTCCTCATCACTCATTTCTAAAACTTGCTTTAAATATTTTTCAATAATATCGGAGATGTTTCTCATCTTCCCACCCCCTCACCATCTGACTTTGACTATATTTGACATAAATTATACCCAAAATTTTATATAGATGCAATGTTTCACTACTATAGATTTTTCCCAATTCCTTTCATTGCAAAACCTCAGTCTTTTGAGAAAAAACTACTATATTTTTAGTTGAATAAATATTTCATGCTTAAAATTTAATTTTTGTATATACAAAAAAGGACAACCTGTTTAAGGTTGTCCTTTATTTGCCTGGCAGCGTCCTACTCTCACAGGGGCTTTCGCCCCAACTACCATCGGCGCTGAGAAGCTTAACTTCCGTGTTCGGTATGGGAACGGGTGTGACCTTCTCGCCATCACCGCCAGACTATTTTATTGAGGTTTCATTCCCTCAAAACTAGATAATACAGAAGAAACGTTTAAGAACGAGTTCGCTTTATTCATATTGCTATGACTTGGTTAAGTCCTCGATCGATTAGTATCAGTCAGCTCCACATGTTACCACGCTTCCACCTCTGACCTATCAACCTGATCATCTTTCAGGGATCTTACTAGCTTGACGCTATGGGAAATCTCATCTTGAGGGGGGCTTCATGCTTAGATGCTTTCAGCACTTATCCCGTCCGCACATAGCTACCCAGCGATGCCTTTGGCAAGACAACTGGTACACCAGCGGTGCGTCCATCCCGGTCCTCTCGTACTAAGGACAGCTCCTCTCAAATTTCCTGCGCCCGCGACGGATAGGGACCGAACTGTCTCACGACGTTCTGAACCCAGCTCGCGTACCGCTTTAATGGGCGAACAGCCCAACCCTTGGGACCGACTACAGCCCCAGGATGCGATGAGCCGACATCGAGGTGCCAAACCTCCCCGTCGATGTGGACTCTTGGGGGAGATAAGCCTGTTATCCCCAGGGTAGCTTTTATCCGTTGAGCGATGGCCCTTCCATGCGGAACCACCGGATCACTAAGCCCGACTTTCGTCCCTGCTCGACTTGTAGGTCTCGCAGTCAAGCTCCCTTGTGCCTTTACACTCTGCGAATGATTTCCAACCATTCTGAGGGAACCTTTGGGCGCCTCCGTTACTCTTTAGGAGGCGACCGCCCCAGTCAAACTGCCCACCTGACACTGTCTCCCACCCCGATCAGGGGTGTGGGTTAGAATTTCAATACAGCCAGGGTAGTATCCCACCGACGCCTCCACCGAAGCTGGCGCTCCGGCTTCTCAGGCTCCTACCTATCCTGTACAAGCTGTACCAAAATTCAATATCAGGCTACAGTAAAGCTCCATGGGGTCTTTCCGTCCTGTCGCGGGTAACCTGCATCTTCACAGGTACTATAATTTCACCGAGTCTCTCGTTGAGACAGTGCCCAGATCGTTACGCCTTTCGTGCGGGTCGGAACTTACCCGACAAGGAATTTCGCTACCTTAGGACCGTTATAGTTACGGCCGCCGTTTACTGGGGCTTCGATTCAGAGCTTCGCTTGCGCTAACCCCTCCTCTTAACCTTCCAGCACCGGGCAGGCGTCAGCCCCTATACTTCGCCTTGCGGCTTCGCAGAGACCTGTGTTTTTGCTAAACAGTCGCCTGGGCCTATTCACTGCGGCTCTTCGAGGCTATTCACCTCAAAAAGCACCCCTTCTCCCGAAGTTACGGGGTCATTTTGCCGAGTTCCTTAACGAGAGTTCTCTCGCTCACCTTAGGATTCTCTCCTCGCCTACCTGTGTCGGTTTGCGGTACGGGCACCTTTTATCTCGCTAGAGGCTTTTCTTGGCAGTGTGGAATCAGGAACTTCGGTACTCTATTTCCCTCGCTATCACAGCTCAGCCTGTTCGAAAAGCGGATTTTCCTGCTTCTCAGCCTAACTGCTTAGACGCGCATATCCAACAGCGCGCTTACCCTATCCTCCTGCGTCCCCCCATCACTCAAACGATAAAGAGGTGGTACAGGAATATCAACCTGTTGTCCATCGCCTACGCCTTTCGGCCTCGGCTTAGGTCCCGACTAACCCTGAGCGGACGAGCCTTCCTCAGGAAACCTTAGGCATTCGGTGGATGAGATTCTCACTCATCTTTCGCTACTCATACCGGCATTCTCACTTCTAAGCGCTCCACGGGTCCTTCCGATCCCGCTTCACAGCCCTTAGAACGCTCTCCTACCACTGACATCGTAGATGTCAATCCACAGCTTCGGTGATACGTTTAGCCCCGGTACATTTTCGGCGCAGAGTCACTCGACCAGTGAGCTATTACGCACTCTTTAAATGGTGGCTGCTTCTAAGCCAACATCCTGGTTGTCTAAGCAACTCCACATCCTTTTCCACTTAACGTATACTTTGGGACCTTAGCTGGTGGTCTGGGCTGTTTCCCTTTTGACTACGGATCTTATCACTCGCAGTCTGACTCCCACGGATAAGTCTTTGGCATTCGGAGTTTGTCTGAATTCGGTAACCCGATGAGGGCCCCTAGTCCAAACAGTGCTCTACCTCCAAGACTCTTACTACGTGAGGCTAGCCCTAAAGCTATTTCGGAGAGAACCAGCTATCTCCAAGTTCGATTGGAATTTCTCCGCTACCCACACCTCATCCGCGCACTTTTCAACGTGCGTCGGTTCGGGCCTCCATCCAGTGTTACCTGGACTTCACCCTGGACATGGGTAGATCACCTGGTTTCGGGTCTACGACTACATACTAAAACGCCCTATTCAGACTCGCTTTCGCTGCGGCTCCGTCTCTTCAACTTAACCTTGCATGTAATCGTAACTCGCCGGTTCATTCTACAAAAGGCACGCCATCACCCATAAACGGGCTCTGACTACTTGTAGGCACACGGTTTCAGGATCTCTTTCACTCCCCTTCCGGGGTGCTTTTCACCTTTCCCTCACGGTACTGGTTCACTATCGGTCACTAGGGAGTATTTAGCCTTGGGAGATGGTCCTCCCTGCTTCCGACCGGATTTCACGTGTCCGGCCGTACTCAGGATCCACTCAGGAGGGAACGAAGTTTCAACTACAGGGCTGTTACCTTCTATGACGGGCCTTTCCAGACCGCTTCATCTACCCCGTTCCTTTGTAACTCCATGTTGAGTGTCCTACAACCCCGAAAGGCAAGCCTTTCGGTTTGGGCTGTTCCCGTTTCGCTCGCCGCTACTCAGGGAATCGCGTTTGCTTTCTCTTCCTCCGGGTACTTAGATGTTTCAGTTCCCCGGGTCTGCCTTCAGTACCCTATGTATTCAGGTAAAGATACTGCTCCATTACGAGCAGTGGGTTCCCCCATTCGGAAATCTCCGGATCAAAGCTTACTTACAGCTCCCCGAAGCATATCGGTGTTAGTCCCGTCCTTCATCGGCTCCTAGTGCCAAGGCATCCACCGTGCGCCCTTTCTAACTTAACCTAAAAGGTTTTACTCTTAAAAATAAGAGAGAAAAACTAAAATGGCGATTACTCGGTTCTTGCTTGGTTTCTTCTATACGATTATCTAGTTTTCAAAGAACGAATAAAAAAAGCTTTGAGAGAGATTGTTCTCTCAAAACTAAACAAACAAAGAACGTGTCACAAACCGTTTTGTCTGGCTCATAGGTCCAGCTTTATCCTTAGAAAGGAGGTGATCCAGCCGCACCTTCCGATACGGCTACCTTGTTACGACTTCACCCCAATCATCTGTCCCACCTTAGGCGGCTGGCTCCTTACGGTTACCCCACCGACTTCGGGTGTTACAAACTCTCGTGGTGTGACGGGCGGTGTGTACAAGGCCCGGGAACGTATTCACCGCGGCATGCTGATCCGCGATTACTAGCGATTCCGGCTTCATGCAGGCGAGTTGCAGCCTGCAATCCGAACTGAGAATGGTTTTGTGGGATTGGCTCCACCTCGCGGCTTCGCTGCCCTTTGTACCATCCATTGTAGCACGTGTGTAGCCCAGGTCATAAGGGGCATGATGATTTGACGTCATCCCCACCTTCCTCCGGTTTGTCACCGGCAGTCACCTTAGAGTGCCCAACTAAATGCTGGCAACTAAGATCAAGGGTTGCGCTCGTTGCGGGACTTAACCCAACATCTCACGACACGAGCTGACGACAACCATGCACCACCTGTCACTCTGTCCCCCGAAGGGGAACGTCCTATCTCTAGGAGTGTCAGAGGATGTCAAGACCTGGTAAGGTTCTTCGCGTTGCTTCGAATTAAACCACATGCTCCACCGCTTGTGCGGGCCCCCGTCAATTCCTTTGAGTTTCAGCCTTGCGGCCGTACTCCCCAGGCGGAGTGCTTAATGCGTTAGCTGCAGCACTAAAGGGCGGAAACCCTCTAACACTTAGCACTCATCGTTTACGGCGTGGACTACCAGGGTATCTAATCCTGTTTGCTCCCCACGCTTTCGCGCCTCAGCGTCAGTTACAGACCAGAAAGCCGCCTTCGCCACTGGTGTTCCTCCACATCTCTACGCATTTCACCGCTACACGTGGAATTCCGCTTTCCTCTTCTGCACTCAAGTCCCCCAGTTTCCAATGACCCTCCACGGTTGAGCCGTGGGCTTTCACATCAGACTTAAAGGACCGCCTGCGCGCGCTTTACGCCCAATAATTCCGGACAACGCTTGCCACCTACGTATTACCGCGGCTGCTGGCACGTAGTTAGCCGTGGCTTTCTGGTTAGGTACCGTCAAGGTACCGGCAGTTACTCCGGTACTTGTTCTTCCCTAACAACAGAGCTTTACGACCCGAAGGCCTTCATCGCTCACGCGGCGTTGCTCCATCAGACTTTCGTCCATTGTGGAAGATTCCCTACTGCTGCCTCCCGTAGGAGTCTGGGCCGTGTCTCAGTCCCAGTGTGGCCGATCACCCTCTCAGGTCGGCTACGCATCGTCGCCTTGGTGAGCCGTTACCTCACCAACTAGCTAATGCGCCGCGGGCCCATCTGTAAGTGACAGCCGAAACCGTCTTTCAGTTCTTCCTCATGCAAGGAAGAAGATTATCCGGTATTAGCTCCGGTTTCCCGAAGTTATCCCGATCTTACAGGCAGGTTGCCCACGTGTTACTCACCCGTCCGCCGCTAACCTCAAGGAGCAAGCTCCTCGAGATTCGCTCGACTTGCATGTATTAGGCACGCCGCCAGCGTTCGTCCTGAGCCAGGATCAAACTCTCCAAGAAAGTTGATATAGCTCATAAAAATAACGTTGGCTTCATTTCGTTAGAAATGAATAATTATTGTTTGTTAACGTTTTTGTTTGTTTAGTTTTCAAAGAACATTCTAACTCTTTCGCCCAAAAGCGACTTTTTTATGATAACAAAGCAAAATTACTTTGTCAACATGTTTTTTGGTGGAGCCTAGCGGGATCGAACCGCTGACCTCCTGCGTGCAAAGCAGGCGCTCTCCCAGCTGAGCTAAGGCCCCAATATTAAATGTACTGGTCGGGAAAACAGGATTCGAACCTGCGACCCCTTGGTCCCAAACCAAGTGCTCTACCAAGCTGAGCTATTTCCCGATATGCTTTAATTGGTGGCGCGCCCGAAAGGAGTCGAACCCATAACCTTCTGATCCGTAGTCAGACGCTCTATCCAATTGAGCTACGGGCGCATGTTTCATTAAAGTGGTGCCGAGGACCGGAATCGAACCGGTACGGTAGTCACCTACCGCAGGATTTTAAGTCCTGTGCGTCTGCCAGTTCCGCCACCCCGGCAACTTTGGAGCGGAAGACGGGATTCGAACCCGCGACCCCCACCTTGGCAAGGTGGTGTTCTACCACTGAACTACTTCCGCATATTAAATGATGCGGGTGAAGGGAGTCGAACCCCCACGCCTTGCGGCGCCAGATCCTAAGTCTGGTGCGTCTGCCAATTCCGCCACACCCGCATATTTAAATGGTGAGCCATGAAGGACTCGAACCTTCGACCCTCTGATTAAAAGTCAGATGCTCTACCAACTGAGCTAATGGCTCAAACATGGTGCCGGCTAGAGGACTTGAACCCCCAACCTACTGATTACAAGTCAGTTGCTCTACCAATTGAGCTAAACCGGCATAAAATAAATATTGTAAATGGTGGAGGATGACGGGATCGAACCGCCGACCCTCTGCTTGTAAGGCAGATGCTCTCCCAGCTGAGCTAATCCTCCATATTTTATAGCCTGGCAGCGTCCTACTCTCACAGGGGCTTTCGCCCCAACTACCATTGGCGCTGAGAAGCTTAACTTCCGTGTTCGGTATGGGAACGGGTGTGACCTTCTCGCCATCACCGCCAGACTATTTTATTGAGGTTTCATTCCCTCAAAACTAGATAATACAGAAGAAACGTTTAAGAACGAGTTCGCTTTATTCATATTGCTATGACTTGGTTAAGTCCTCGATCGATTAGTATCAGTCAGCTCCACATGTTACCACGCTTCCACCTCTGACCTATCAACCTGATCATCTTTCAGGGATCTTACTAGCTTGACGCTATGGGAAATCTCATCTTGAGGGGGGCTTCATGCTTAGATGCTTTCAGCACTTATCCCGTCCGCACATAGCTACCCAGCGATGCCTTTGGCAAGACAACTGGTACACCAGCGGTGCGTCCATCCCGGTCCTCTCGTACTAAGGACAGCTCCTCTCAAATTTCCTGCGCCCGCGACGGATAGGGACCGAACTGTCTCACGACGTTCTGAACCCAGCTCGCGTACCGCTTTAATGGGCGAACAGCCCAACCCTTGGGACCGACTACAGCCCCAGGATGCGATGAGCCGACATCGAGGTGCCAAACCTCCCCGTCGATGTGGACTCTTGGGGGAGATAAGCCTGTTATCCCCAGGGTAGCTTTTATCCGTTGAGCGATGGCCCTTCCATGCGGAACCACCGGATCACTAAGCCCGACTTTCGTCCCTGCTCGACTTGTAGGTCTCGCAGTCAAGCTCCCTTGTGCCTTTACACTCTGCGAATGATTTCCAACCATTCTGAGGGAACCTTTGGGCGCCTCCGTTACTCTTTAGGAGGCGACCGCCCCAGTCAAACTGCCCACCTGACACTGTCTCCCACCCCGATCAGGGGTGTGGGTTAGAATTTCAATACAGCCAGGGTAGTATCCCACCGACGCCTCCACCGAAGCTGGCGCTCCGGCTTCTCAGGCTCCTACCTATCCTGTACAAGCTGTACCAAAATTCAATATCAGGCTACAGTAAAGCTCCATGGGGTCTTTCCGTCCTGTCGCGGGTAACCTGCATCTTCACAGGTACTATAATTTCACCGAGTCTCTCGTTGAGACAGTGCCCAGATCGTTACGCCTTTCGTGCGGGTCGGAACTTACCCGACAAGGAATTTCGCTACCTTAGGACCGTTATAGTTACGGCCGCCGTTTACTGGGGCTTCGATTCAGAGCTTCGCTTGCGCTAACCCCTCCTCTTAACCTTCCAGCACCGGGCAGGCGTCAGCCCCTATACTTCGCCTTGCGGCTTCGCAGAGACCTGTGTTTTTGCTAAACAGTCGCCTGGGCCTATTCACTGCGGCTCTTCGAGGCTATTCACCTCAAAAAGCACCCCTTCTCCCGAAGTTACGGGGTCATTTTGCCGAGTTCCTTAACGAGAGTTCTCTCGCTCACCTTAGGATTCTCTCCTCGCCTACCTGTGTCGGTTTGCGGTACGGGCACCTTTTATCTCGCTAGAGGCTTTTCTTGGCAGTGTGGAATCAGGAACTTCGGTACTCTATTTCCCTCGCTATCACAGCTCAGCCTGTTCGAAAAGCGGATTTTCCTGCTTCTCAGCCTAACTGCTTAGACGCGCATATCCAACAGCGCGCTTACCCTATCCTCCTGCGTCCCCCCATCACTCAAACGATAAAGAGGTGGTACAGGAATATCAACCTGTTGTCCATCGCCTACGCCTTTCGGCCTCGGCTTAGGTCCCGACTAACCCTGAGCGGACGAGCCTTCCTCAGGAAACCTTAGGCATTCGGTGGATGAGATTCTCACTCATCTTTCGCTACTCATACCGGCATTCTCACTTCTAAGCGCTCCACGGGTCCTTCCGATCCCGCTTCACAGCCCTTAGAACGCTCTCCTACCACTGACATCGTAGATGTCAATCCACAGCTTCGGTGATACGTTTAGCCCCGGTACATTTTCGGCGCAGAGTCACTCGACCAGTGAGCTATTACGCACTCTTTAAATGGTGGCTGCTTCTAAGCCAACATCCTGGTTGTCTAAGCAACTCCACATCCTTTTCCACTTAACGTATACTTTGGGACCTTAGCTGGTGGTCTGGGCTGTTTCCCTTTTGACTACGGATCTTATCACTCGCAGTCTGACTCCCACGGATAAGTCTTTGGCATTCGGAGTTTGTCTGAATTCGGTAACCCGATGAGGGCCCCTAGTCCAAACAGTGCTCTACCTCCAAGACTCTTACTACGTGAGGCTAGCCCTAAAGCTATTTCGGAGAGAACCAGCTATCTCCAAGTTCGATTGGAATTTCTCCGCTACCCACACCTCATCCGCGCACTTTTCAACGTGCGTCGGTTCGGGCCTCCATCCAGTGTTACCTGGACTTCACCCTGGACATGGGTAGATCACCTGGTTTCGGGTCTACGACTACATACTAAAACGCCCTATTCAGACTCGCTTTCGCTGCGGCTCCGTCTCTTCAACTTAACCTTGCATGTAATCGTAACTCGCCGGTTCATTCTACAAAAGGCACGCCATCACCCATAAACGGGCTCTGACTACTTGTAGGCACACGGTTTCAGGATCTCTTTCACTCCCCTTCCGGGGTGCTTTTCACCTTTCCCTCACGGTACTGGTTCACTATCGGTCACTAGGGAGTATTTAGCCTTGGGAGATGGTCCTCCCTGCTTCCGACCGGATTTCACGTGTCCGGCCGTACTCAGGATCCACTCAGGAGGGAACGAAGTTTCAACTACAGGGCTGTTACCTTCTATGACGGGCCTTTCCAGACCGCTTCATCTACCCCGTTCCTTTGTAACTCCATGTTGAGTGTCCTACAACCCCGAAAGGCAAGCCTTTCGGTTTGGGCTGTTCCCGTTTCGCTCGCCGCTACTCAGGGAATCGCGTTTGCTTTCTCTTCCTCCGGGTACTTAGATGTTTCAGTTCCCCGGGTCTGCCTTCAGTACCCTATGTATTCAGGTAAAGATACTGCTCCATTACGAGCAGTGGGTTCCCCCATTCGGAAATCTCCGGATCAAAGCTTACTTACAGCTCCCCGAAGCATATCGGTGTTAGTCCCGTCCTTCATCGGCTCCTAGTGCCAAGGCATCCACCGTGCGCCCTTTCTAACTTAACCTAAAAGGTTTTACTCTTAAAAATAAGAGAGAAAAACTAAAATGGCGATTACTCGGTTCTTGCTTGGTTTCTTCTATACGATTATCTAGTTTTCAAAGAACGAATAAAAAAAGCTTTGAGAGAGATTGTTCTCTCAAAACTAAACAAACAAAGAACGTGTCACAAACCGTTTTGTCTGGCTCATAGGTCCAGCTTTATCCTTAGAAAGGAGGTGATCCAGCCGCACCTTCCGATACGGCTACCTTGTTACGACTTCACCCCAATCATCTGTCCCACCTTAGGCGGCTGGCTCCTTACGGTTACCCCACCGACTTCGGGTGTTACAAACTCTCGTGGTGTGACGGGCGGTGTGTACAAGGCCCGGGAACGTATTCACCGCGGCATGCTGATCCGCGATTACTAGCGATTCCGGCTTCATGCAGGCGAGTTGCAGCCTGCAATCCGAACTGAGAATGGTTTTGTGGGATTGGCTCCACCTCGCGGCTTCGCTGCCCTTTGTACCATCCATTGTAGCACGTGTGTAGCCCAGGTCATAAGGGGCATGATGATTTGACGTCATCCCCACCTTCCTCCGGTTTGTCACCGGCAGTCACCTTAGAGTGCCCAACTAAATGCTGGCAACTAAGATCAAGGGTTGCGCTCGTTGCGGGACTTAACCCAACATCTCACGACACGAGCTGACGACAACCATGCACCACCTGTCACTCTGTCCCCCGAAGGGGAACGTCCTATCTCTAGGAGTGTCAGAGGATGTCAAGACCTGGTAAGGTTCTTCGCGTTGCTTCGAATTAAACCACATGCTCCACCGCTTGTGCGGGCCCCCGTCAATTCCTTTGAGTTTCAGCCTTGCGGCCGTACTCCCCAGGCGGAGTGCTTAATGCGTTAGCTGCAGCACTAAAGGGCGGAAACCCTCTAACACTTAGCACTCATCGTTTACGGCGTGGACTACCAGGGTATCTAATCCTGTTTGCTCCCCACGCTTTCGCGCCTCAGCGTCAGTTACAGACCAGAAAGCCGCCTTCGCCACTGGTGTTCCTCCACATCTCTACGCATTTCACCGCTACACGTGGAATTCCGCTTTCCTCTTCTGCACTCAAGTCCCCCAGTTTCCAATGACCCTCCACGGTTGAGCCGTGGGCTTTCACATCAGACTTAAAGGACCGCCTGCGCGCGCTTTACGCCCAATAATTCCGGACAACGCTTGCCACCTACGTATTACCGCGGCTGCTGGCACGTAGTTAGCCGTGGCTTTCTGGTTAGGTACCGTCAAGGTACCGGCAGTTACTCCGGTACTTGTTCTTCCCTAACAACAGAGCTTTACGACCCGAAGGCCTTCATCGCTCACGCGGCGTTGCTCCATCAGACTTTCGTCCATTGTGGAAGATTCCCTACTGCTGCCTCCCGTAGGAGTCTGGGCCGTGTCTCAGTCCCAGTGTGGCCGATCACCCTCTCAGGTCGGCTACGCATCGTCGCCTTGGTGAGCCGTTACCTCACCAACTAGCTAATGCGCCGCGGGCCCATCTGTAAGTGACAGCCGAAACCGTCTTTCAGTTCTTCCTCATGCAAGGAAGAAGATTATCCGGTATTAGCTCCGGTTTCCCGAAGTTATCCCGATCTTACAGGCAGGTTGCCCACGTGTTACTCACCCGTCCGCCGCTAACCTCAAGGAGCAAGCTCCTCGAGATTCGCTCGACTTGCATGTATTAGGCACGCCGCCAGCGTTCGTCCTGAGCCAGGATCAAACTCTCCAAGAAAGTTGATATAGCTCATAAAAATAACGTTGGCTTCATTTCGTTAGAAATGAATAATTATTGTTTGTTAACGTTTTTGTTTGTTTAGTTTTCAAAGAACATTCTAACTCTTTCGCCCAAAAGCGACTTTTTAATAATATCAAGTTATCAACCGAAAGTCAACAACTTTTTTAATTTTGCTTTGTTGTTTTTCAACAACGAATATTAATATATCACCATTAAAGATTCGGCGCAATAGTTTTTTACAAAAAAAATAAAGTGGGAATATTCAAATATATTTTCAAACTGAAATTATGTTATTCGTTCGCATAGAAAAAACGCGTCGTACAGAATTAGAACTGCTCTAATTTCGCTTTTCCTAAAAAATTATCTCTCTTACATACATTCTAGGACGCTCTATCTTATTTAATTGGTTAAGCAGAACTACCAGACATTTAATGCACCTTTAGTTATTCATATAACCAGATTAACAACAGACTATTAGCCAATTATGCTACTTCTACTCCATTATCAGCCCGTTAGACCCGCTCCTTTGCCAGCTAAACGCTATCTACTTATTCCTCCCCTTGAGTAAGATCTCACTACGGCAGGCTATTGGAATCCTGAACACGAAAATATAGAAAACTCGCCGACTGGCGAGCCCGTTGGGCGAAGACAGAGGCGTAGTTCGTCGAAAAGCGCAACTTCTCGACTGCGAGGCTAATGCTCACGAAGCATTCCTTAGTGCACTTATGCCTGATAGAAAAGTTATACTTTCCTATCAGCTAAAGAAAGGAGCGCCAGTAAATACCGGCGCTCCTCTTTCTTATCGATGACGCATTAGCGGGAATAATAGAACATCGCGGATAGACGGTGAATTGGTTAGCAGCATAACTAAGCGGTCAATACCGATACCTAAACCCCCTGTAGGCGCCATACCATATTCTAATGCTTCAACAAAGTCATCATCCATCATATGAGCTTCATCGTTTCCCTGTTCACGTTCTGTTAATTGTGCTTCAAAACGCTCTCTTTGGTCAATCGGGTCGTTTAGCTCCGTGAAAGCATTAGCGTGTTCACGGGCAACAATAAATAATTCAAAACGATCTGTGAATCTTGGGTCGTCTTCATTTTTCTTTGCAAGCGGCGAGATTTCCACCGGATGACCGTAAATAAACGTCGGCTGAATCAGTTTTTCCTCTACCTTTTGTTCGAAGAATTCATTAACAATATGACCGTAAAGCATATTATCTTTAATTTCAACACCGTGTTCTTTTGCAAGCTGGCGTGCTTCCTCAACGCTTGTTTCTTTCCAGAAGTCTACTCCTGTGTACTCTTTTATGGCATCTACCATGTGAAGTCGTTTCCACTCTGGAGTCAGATCTACTTCATATTCACCGTATTGAATTTTAGTTGTTCCTATAACTTCTTGAGCAATATGGGCAATCATGTTCTCTGTAAGGCTCATGATATCATGGAAGTCCGCGTACGCTTCATAAAGTTCGAGCATGGTGAATTCAGGGTTGTGGCGGGTTGAAACACCTTCATTTCTGAAGACACGGCCAATTTCATATACTTTTTCAAGACCGCCGACAATTAAACGTTTTAAATGCAGTTCTATAGCAATCCGCATGAAAAGTGGCATGTCAAGCGCATTGTGATGGGTAATAAACGGGCGTGCAGCGGCGCCTCCGGCAATAGAATGCATCATAGGTGTTTCCACCTCTAAATATCCGTTTCCATCTAAATAGCGGCGCATCGATTGAATGATACGGCTACGCGCGATAAAGGTTTCCTTGCTTTCTTGACTCATAATAAGGTCAAGATAACGTTGACGGTATCGCTGTTCAATATCTTTAAGTCCATGGAATTTGTCAGGCAGCGGTCTCAGCGCCTTCGTTAAAAATGTAAAGTCTTGGACTTTTACAGAAAGTTCTCCAGTTTTTGTTTTAAAAACAGATCCAGAAACACCAATGATATCCCCTAAATCAGCTGTATCGAAGATTTCATATTGCTCCTCCCCGATAGCATCCTGACGGACATATATTTGGATTTGTCCTGATAAGTCCTGGATATGAGCAAAACCCGCTTTGCCTTTCCCGCGTTTCGTCATAATCCGGCCAGCTATAGCCGTTTGAATATTCTTTTCAGTTAGATCTTCAGCAGACAGTTCTCCGTATTGATCCTTCAATTCCTTGGCATTATGCGTACGTTCAAAACGTTTGCCAAATGGATCTAGGCCATTTTCCCTCATTGCGGCCATTTTTTCTCGTCTGACCTGCAGTTGGTCATTTAATTCTTCTTGACTCATTTCCGATCAACTCCAATAATCTCTTTTTTATGTAAAATATAAATTCATAAATACAAGAGGACAATTTTTACATACTATATTATTTTACACAAAAGTGCATGTTCAGACATCAAAAAAGTTTAATTATACAAAAAAACCGCCAGTTTTTCTTCTGGCAGCCTCAAATCTAGCCTACAATAGCCTCGTTTCGCTCTTGTTCTTCTACATCCACTACTAACCCATTTAATAGAGTTACTAGATCTTCACGAGTATTACACTCATTGATAGCGTTACGTACTTTGGCATTGCCTTGGATTCCTTTTAAATACCAGGCAGCATGCTTACGCATTTCACGAACCGCGATGTCTTCATTTTTTAAAGCGATTAATCGATCCAAGTGAAGGATACAGACATCGATTTTTTCACTTACCGGCGGCTCATCCATCAGTATTCCTGTTTCTATATACTTAACCGTACGGTAAATCATCCATGGATTTCCTAGTGCTGCTCGGCCAATCATTACACCATCAACACCGGTTTCATCGAGCATTCTTTTGGCATCCTGCGGCGTTTGGACATCACCATTACCTATAACAGGAATGTTTACGGATTGCTTCACTTCACGAATAATATCCCAATTCGCCTTTCCTTCGTACATTTGTACACGAGTACGGCCGTGCAGAGCAACAGCCTTGCCGCCTGCCCGTTCAACAGCTTGAGCATTTTTGACTGCATAAATATGCTCTTCATCCCAGCCCATCCGCATTTTTACTGTAACAGGTTTCTCAACTGCTTCAACAACAGAAGAAACCATTTCATAAATTTTATTTGGATCTAAAAGCCATTTGGCCCCTGCATCACACTTTGTAATTTTCGGAACCGGACAACCCATATTAATGTCGATAATATCAGCATTAGTATTTTGATCCACAAATTTGGCTGCTTCCACCAACGTTTCTTTTTCACCACCAAAAATTTGCAGGCTTAGCGGCTTTTCACGTTCATCAATATATAACATATTCATTGTCTTTTCATTTTTAAAGACAATTCCTTTATCACTGACCATTTCTGCACACACTAATCCGGCTCCAAATTCTTTCACCGTTAAACGGAAAGCAGAGTTACAAACACCGGCCATTGGTGCTAATACAACCGGATTTTTCATTTCAATGTCGCCGATTTTTAACACTAAATAACCTCCTACAATCTTTCTAACAGACACCTCGATTAATCCTTCGGTGTTAAATCATCTACACTTATTTTTAATGAGAGAGCAATTTTCTCTATCAAATCTCCCGCAGGCAGGCGGTTCCCTCTCTCAATTTCTCCTAAAATAGATACTGATACACCTAGTTCCTTCGAAAAGCTCTCCTGTGTATACCCTTTTAGCTTCCGATAGGCTCGAATACGTCTTCCCCATTTTTCCGCTTCCATATTCGGACTCCTTCTCTATCAGGTAGTTGATTTAAACATGCTGAAATTGGCTTTTCCATCCCTGGTAGGTAAAGATCAGGCTTCATCTCGGAAAGAGGCACCAGCACAAACGCCCGTTCAAGCATCCGAGGATGTGGAACAACAAGCTTCTCTGTTTCAATATTTTCTTGGTTAAAGGTCAGAATGTCAAGGTCTAATGTCCGCGGACCCCACCGTATTTCCCTTTTCCTACCAAGATCAGTTTCCACTTTTAAGCAACGTTCTAACAGTTGCTGTGCATTTAAAGTTGTTTTTATCTCCATTACCATGTTTAAAAATTGATCCTGATCTTCATAACCGACAGGGTCAGTTTCATAAACGGAGGAGTAATTTACCAGGTGGATATCCGAAAAACCCGTTAACATTTTAATTGCATCTATTAAGTTTGCATAGCGGTCCCCTATATTGGAGCCAAGGGCAATACAAGCTAAATTTTCCACTATTACCTACTCCTTGTGATTTCTACAGCAACTGATTTATAATGTCCCGGAATCGGTGGATTTGGCTTTATAACCTTTACCGTTACTTCTGAAACTAACATAAATACTGACAATACACTAGCGGCAATCTTTTCTGCAACAGATTCCACTAGCTTAAATCTTTTATCCCCTTCAACAATTTCTTTGCAAAGTTGATAAAGCTCGCCATAATGAACTGATACTTCCAAATTATCTGTTTCTCCTGCTTTTTTTAAGTCAACGGACACGGTTAAATCAACCTCGAAGCGCTGGCCAAGCACATTCTCCTCAGGAAAAACACCGTGGTAGCCATAAAATTGCATACCGGTTACATAAATTTTATCCAACGTTATCACCTTTCCCCATCAGCACATCCATCATTTTGGCCATTCTGCTCATTTCCTTCACATCATGAACTCGGACAAGCTGGCAGCCTTTTTGAATTCCGTAGCATATGGATGCGCCCGTCCCTTCTATTCTTTCATTTACCGAAAGATCCAGTGCTTCTCCGATCATTCTTTTTCGTGAAACAGCTAAAAGGACAGGATATCCGAGCATCACCAGTTTGTCCAGGTTTTGCATCATTAATAGATTTTCCTGATAATCTTTAGCAAAACCAATTCCAGGGTCTAAAATAATGTCCTCATCCTTCACACCTGCCAATTTTGCGATCGTAATGCTTTCATAAAGATCACTTATGACATCTCTAATAAAATGCTGATAATCCCGGTTCTTCCGATTATGCATTAAGATAATGGGCACTCCAGCTTCCGCTGCAACCCCGGCCATTTTGCCATCTGCTTTAGCCCCCCAAACATCATTAATGATATGAGCCCCTGCAGCTATTGCCCGTTTAGCAGTTTCTGCTTTATATGTATCAATCGAGATTGGTACTTGTACTTCTCCAGCCACTGCTTCAATAACCGGCAGTACCCGTTTCAGTTCCTCTTCCAAGGAAACAGCTGCATGTCCAGGACGGGTTGATTCACCGCCAATATCGATAATATCGGCACCATTTGCCACCATTTCCTTTGCATGCTCAACTGCTTTTTCGATACGATCAAATTGACCTCCGTCCGAAAAGGAATCAGGGGTGACATTTAAGATGCCCATCACTAGTGTTTTTTTCTGAAAGTCAAGCGTATACGGACCGCAGCGAAGCAGGCCTTGTTTAGCTTCCATCCCTATTCCCTCCTACTTCATTTTCACTCCTATTTATCATACATGAAATTTAAAATGGTTTCATATTTTCGGCATAAAAAAAGAGGCCCGGCTTCCAGCCAACGCCTCTCTTAATAACTATTCTGCGTCGTATTGGTAAAGTGGTGTACTTAAATAGCGTTCACCGTTATCTGGAATAATCGCCAGTACTTTTTTGCCTTTACCTAGTTTTTTGGCAACTTCCACTGCTGCGTGAATGGCTGCACCTGAAGAAATTCCTCCAAGGACACCTTCTTCTTTTGCTGCCCGACGCGAAGCGGCAAATGCATCTTCAGCAGTAACTTGAATAACTTCATCATAAATATCAGTGTTTAATGTATCTGGAACAAATCCGGCACCGAGACCTTGAAGTTTATGCGGGCCAGGCTTACCTCCTGAAAGAACTGGAGAATCTTTTGGTTCAACTGCCACGATTTTCACATTCGGGAATTTTTCACGAAGCACACTACCGGCTCCAGAAATGGTACCACCAGTACCAATACCTGATACAAATGCATCCAGTTGGTCCATTTGTTCTACAATTTCCTTACCTGTTGTTCTGCGGTGTACCTCAGGATTAGCTTGGTTTTTAAATTGCTGAGGCATGAAATAGCCATTCTCAGCTGCAAGAGCTTCTGCTTTCGCAATTGCTCCCTTCATTCCTTCGGGACCAGGTGTTAGTACAAGCTCCGCTCCATATGCACGAAGAAGGTTTCGTCTTTCCAAGCTCATTGTTTCAGGCATAACAAAAACGGCCTTGTAGCCTTTTGCAGCGGCAACCATTGCAAGTCCGATTCCTGTATTACCGCTTGTTGGCTCAATGATCGTATCGCCTGGTTTAATTAAACCCTGCTGCTCAGCTGCTTCAATCATGGCCAAGCCAATACGGTCCTTTACACTACTGCCTGGATTAAAATATTCTAGCTTTAAATAGACCTCTGCACTATTTTCATCTACTAATCTGTTTAATTTGACAATTGGAGTTTGACCGATTAATTCAGCTACTGAATTTGCAACACGTACCATAAGTGCACCTCTATTCCGAGTATTTTTATTGGATTTATATTGAATTTACATCTATCAGCTCATTTTGTCAATTAGTTTGATTTAAAATATTTTAAAAAATCTAAAAAGAAAAAAACGCAGGAAATAATATTTCCTACGTTCCCCATTTACCTTTTATTTTGCCAACTCTTTTAATTGCTCAAGTTCTTCTTTAGTAAAGAGATACTTCTCATTACAGAAGTGGCAATGTGCCTCGGCTTGACCATCTTCCACAATCATGTCGTTAATTTCCTTTTTTCCTAAACCAATTATAGCATCTGCAAATCGTTCCTTTGAGCAAGTACATTGGAATTTTACCGGCATCGTCTCGATAACTTTAACATGTTCTTTACCGAATAGTTCTTCCAATATTTGCTCTGGTGTTAAGCCTTTTTCAATTAATTTGGATATCGGAGGAATGGTTTTCAGTCTTTCTTCCAATAGGGCAATAATCGAATCCTCTGTTCCAGGCAAAACTTGGATAATAAATCCCCCTGCAGCAAGAATGCTGTCATCAGGATTGACTAAAACCCCAACACCAACGGAAGAAGGGACCTGCTCTGAAGTCACGAAATAATAAGTAAAGTCTTCACCTAATTCCCCGGAAATAAGCGGCACTTGTCCGGAAAAGAAATCACGAAGCCCAAGGTCCTTGACCACCGATAACAAGCCGTCCGTTCCGACCGCACGGCGGACATCAAGCTTTCCATGCTCGTTTGATTCAAAATCGACTTGAGGATTGGTTACATAACCTCTTACTTCCCCTTTGGCGTTACTGTCAACCAAAATAGGGCCAACTGGACCACCGCCGTCAATTTTAATGGTCAGCTTTTCCTCCCCCTTCAACATAGCCCCCATCATGACCCCTGCGGTCATCGAGCGGCCAAGTGCGGCAGATGCTGTCCGCCATGTTTGATGTCGCCTCTGTGCCTCATTGATCGTGTCTGTCGTCCGAACTGCATATGCCCTGAAGCTTCCGTTATAGGCAAGTGCCTTTACTAAATAATCACTCATTTTGATACTCCTTTCACGCTGCTACTCTTTAGGATGCCCTTGGTTTCTCTTATAGATAAGCTGTAAGCCTTTTAATGTTAAGAATGGATCAACGATATCAATTACTGTTGATTCCTGAGCAATTAAATTGGCCAGACCGCCTGTTGCGATGACAGTCGGTTTTTTGACGCTTTGGTCTTCCATTCGCTTTACAATACCTTCTACTTGACCCACATACCCATATACAATTCCTGCTTGCATCGCAGATACCGTGTTTTTCCCAATGATTCCTTCTGGACGGGTTATTTCAATTCGCGGTAATTTTGCAGCCCTGGAATAAAGAGCCTCCGTTGAGATCCCGATCCCTGGCGCAATGGCACCACCCATGTATTGACGTTCCTCATTAACATAGCAATAAGTAGTAGCAGTTCCAAAATCGACAATAATTAGCGGGCTTCCATATTCATGGATGGCAGCAACAGCATTGACAATCCGGTCTGCCCCCACCTCTCTTGGGTTTTCATATTTAATATTCAAGCCCGTTTTGATTCCCGGACCTACCACAAGTGGTTTTATATGAAAATATTTCTGGCACATTCTTTCTAACGCAAACATAATGGGCGGCACTACTGAAGAAATAATAATGCCGTCAATATCGGAAAACGTCAGGCCTGCATGCTCAAACAAAGATTTAATACTCATGCCAAATTCATCTTCCGTGCGATTTCGATTCGTTTCGATGCGCCAATGATATTTCAGCACGTCACCTTCATAAACGCCTAGCACAATATTGGTATTTCCTACATCAAATACGAAAATCAAGTATATCCCTCACTTTTTGGTGATATTTCTTTTTTTACATACTGCAAACATAATAACACAATTAGAGTTTTCATGAAAAAAAGAGTGCTTCCGTTGAAGCACTCAAGTATTATTTATTATCAATTTCATCAGGAGGAGAATCCAAGAGTGATTTCTCTTCTTTTACTTCTTCATCCTTTTTCGAATTGATATTTACCTTTACATCATCTTTTTTCAAATCCAATCGCACTTTTTCAAGTTCAGCTGGATCTTCCGGTAGCTGGCCATGTTCTACTACATACCTAATCTGCTCAGCATTCAGCGTCTCTACTTCTAACAATGTCTTGGCAATCAGATCCAATTTATCACGATTTTCTGTAAGGATCTTTTTACATCTTTCATAGCTTTCTTTAATGATGCGTTGAATTTCCAAGTCAATTTCATAGGCAATGGCATCAGAATAATTTTGCTCATTATGAAGGTCGCGACCCAAGAATACCTGACCGCCTTGCGCCTGGCCAAATTGGAGAGGACCAAGTTTTTCACTCATACCGAATTCTGTTACCATCCGGCGTGCAATACCTGTGGCACGTTGGAAGTCGTTGTGAGCGCCTGTGCTGACTTCACCAAAGACAATTTCTTCAGCTACACGTCCTCCAAGCAGGCCGACGATTTTATCCAAAAGCTCCGGCTTAGTCATAAAGTAACGATCTTCTTTAGGCAGCATAACAGCGTATCCACCAGCCTGGCCACGTGGCACAATTGTTACTTTGTGTACCATTTCTGCCTCATCAAGCACCAAACCAATAACCGTATGACCACCTTCATGGAAAGCAACGATTTTGCGTTCTTTTTCAGAAATTACACGGCTCTTTTTCGCTGGGCCTGCAATGACGCGGTCAGTGGCTTCATCAATATCCACCATATCGATTTTCTTTTTATTTTGACGTGCAGCCACAAGGGCTGCTTCGTTTAATAAGTTCTCTAAATCGGCACCAGAAAAACCTGGAGTACGCATTGCAATATTTTTCAAGTTAACTGCTTCATCCAAAGGTTTATTGCGGGCATGTACCTTTAATACGGCTTCACGGCCATTAACATCTGGACGGTCTACGGTAATTTGTCGGTCAAAACGGCCTGGACGGAGCAATGCAGGGTCAAGAATATCAGGACGGTTTGTGGCTGCAATGATAATAATTCCTTCATTCGCACCGAATCCATCCATTTCAACAAGCAATTGGTTTAAAGTTTGCTCACGTTCATCATGCCCGCCTCCAAGACCAGCACCACGCTGACGGCCTACTGCATCAATCTCATCAATAAAAATAATACATGGAGCATTTTTCTTTGCGTTTTCAAATAAATCACGAACACGGGATGCCCCCACCCCTACAAACATTTCAACGAAATCAGATCCACTGATAGAGAAAAACGGTACCCCAGCTTCACCCGCAACTGCACGGGCAAGTAATGTTTTACCGGTTCCAGGAGGTCCTACAAGAAGAACGCCTTTTGGAATCCGTGCTCCCAGCTCTGCAAACTTGCGAGGGTCCTTTAAGAATTCAACTACTTCGACTAATTCTGCTTTCTCTTCATCCGCTCCGGCTACATCTCTAAAACGAACTTTTTTCTTATCGTCATTATATAGCTTTGCTTTTGACTTACCAAAGTTCATGACCCGGCTGCCGCCGCCTTGAGCTTGGTTTAGTAAGAAGAAAAATAAAATAAAGATAATCACAAATGGAATAATCGAAGTAAAGAAAGTCACCCAGCCGCTTGTTTCTTTAGCAGGCAAAACTTCCACTTTTGATTTCGCCTGATCAATGCGGTCAAGAATTTTTTGACTATCCGGGATATAGGTAATGAATTTTTTACTGTTTGCTTCTAATTCTCCGCGTACTTCATATACACCACGGTCAGGCTGCATCGAAAATGACTTAATCTCACCGTGTTCTAATTGTGAAACGAATTTATCATATGAAATGTGATCTGTTGGCTCATTGCTTCCATTAAAGAAGCTGACGACGCCAATTATGACTAAAAATATCAATAAATAAAAGATGGTATTACGGAAAATCCGATTCATCTCTTACCTCCTCCCGCGGGTAAAAACTATAGTAAATCGTATCATAGAAAATCTTACTAATTCAAGAAATTGCTCTCAGTATGAATGCTAAACTTTCCTGAGCATACATACAACATCGCTTATGAAAAACTTGTCATTATTTATTGATTATTGCTGTATACTTCGGGTTTTAATACCCCAATATAAGGGAGGTTTCGGTATTTTTCCATGTAATCCAATCCATAGCCGACAACAAACTCATCTGGAACATCAAAACCGACATAATCTGCTTTAATGTTACTTTTCCTACCGGATGGTTTATCTAGCAATGTGACAATTTTAATGGATTTTGCTTTCCGATAGTGGAACAAATCCACTAAATAACTTAAGGTAAGACCACTGTCAATAATATCCTCGATAATTAAAAGGTCTCTCCCTTCAACAGAAGTATCCAAATCTTTCAGGATTTTCACTTCCCCAGAGGATACCATCGAGGTGCCATAACTAGAAACATCCATAAAGTCCATTTCCAAATAGCAGTCCATCCGCTTCAATAAATCAGCCATAAAAGGCATTGCACCTTTTAAAACGCCAATTGCAAGGGGGAATCGATCCTTATATTCCTCTGTTAGTTGTGCTGCTAACACCTTGATTTTTTCTTGAATTTCCTCTTCGGAAACTAAAACTTTTTTAATATCCTGGTTCATTCTAAATGTGCCCCCTAGAAGATCTTAACTTTCATATGTGAGAAGTATATATTGTTGTGCTGAACGGTCCTTTCCTTCCAAAGCAGATTTTTTCAAACCCGGAAGCCAAAGAACACAACCATTCTTATCTGTAATTACTGGCCAAGTATCGCGTTTATGAATCGGTATTTTATGGTCAATAAAGATATCTTTTAACTTTCTTGTCCCATTCATTCCTTTCAACGTCATGCGGTCACCTTGTTTTCTTGTTCGAACAATCAACGGCCAATTTACACTTTTCTCCGCAAATATAGCGGAATTTTGATGCATAAATGGAATTTCCCCCGTTATGGTCTCCATTAAGATGGTATCCCCGCCCGGTAAGTTAATCTTCCCCGGCCCGTTTAATTCAAACAAATAAGGTTCAGCCTCTTCTTGTTTAAATTGAAAGGTTATTTCAAAATAAGAGCGATTCACCTTCAGACCGTTAGGAAAATCAAG
The DNA here is from genome assembly GCF_013248975.1 of Neobacillus endophyticus. Taxonomy (GTDB): domain Bacteria; phylum Bacillota; class Bacilli; order Bacillales; family Cytobacillaceae; genus Neobacillus; species Neobacillus endophyticus. The sequence continues at coordinate 1,728,193 of NZ_JABRWH010000001.1, read as the reverse complement.
CCTCCCCGACGGCTCTCCTTGCTGAATCAGATGAAATACTTGATCGATATGTACGGCAGAAAGAGAGACAGGCTTTACTTTATAAAGATAGTTTAATATTAGTTGAATCCCTCTTCTTTGTAAAGGTAAAGGCACTTTAAGTAAGCGGGTAATATCGATTGTGATTTTACCTTCTTCTCTGCTTGTCATTACTGTATTCATTTCTCGGACAGTTAATTCCTCAAGAAAAGCTTCATCCTCTTGCAGGTTCTCACTAAATCGCTGAAAATGTTCATGCACATGGGGATTTTCCCTTTTTAAAAAAGGCAGAACCTCTTTACGAAACCGATTTCGGCTATAGATACTTTCTGCATTACTTGGGTCAATTCTTGGGGAAAGGTGCTGTCTCTTACAATAATCTTCAATTTCCACCTTTGTTACACCTAAAAAAGGGCGGAAAATTACCCCATTTTGAAAAGAGCGGGTGAACGGTATCCCCGTTCTCGCCATTCCTGTGCTTCCCCTTGTTAACCGCATCAGAATGGTTTCAATTTGGTCATCGCCATGATGTCCAAGTGCCAAAAATTTAAATTGGTACTTCTCCATAATTTTCTGGTAAAACTCATAGCGCACTTCCCTTCCAGCAAGTTCTGCGCTTTGCCCTGTTTCCTCCATCACTTTCGGTACATTAACGCGAACCATTTCAAACGGTACCTGCTCCTGCTTACAAAACTCCTTCACAAACATCGCATCTTCATAGGACTCCTGTCCACGGAACATATGATCTACATGCGCAGCGACAAGTGCAAGATTCTCTTTTCTCCTTTTTTGAAGCAGGTAATGAAGCAATGCTAAAGAGTCTGGTCCTCCTGAAACCCCTACAACTATTCCTGCATTCTTCATTGTAAATGCGTGCCGTTTCAAAAAGGCCTCAACCTTTGATTCCAACATTTCTCTACTCTTCCTTAATTCAAATTTAAATTACCATAAGCTTATCATTTAAAATATAGACTTGCCTATGCCATTAAAATATTTCCTATAAAAAGCTGGAATTTCATTTTCTTTATTTACGTTCCATTTTCTAATAAGTTTCATCGAATTACAAAAGTTTCATAAAAATATAAAATCCATATAAAGTACATAGAATGAAGCTAATAAGAAAGAACTCTTTCCATCCTTTCTTCTTCTTTGCCTTTCGATAATGCTGCCTTGTAAGGGGCGTGGATGATTGGGGCTGCTTTAGTCCTTTATTCTGCTTACCAGCCGCAATTGGGCTGTGCGTTTTTTGAGGTTGCTTTGCTGCAGTATGATCATTAAATTGGCCCAGCATTTCAGCCCTCATTTGCCTTGCTGTTGCATAATGGCCCTGTAAAGCCTTTAAAATAACTTTTTCAAATGAATGCAGGTCATTTTTTTGCCGAATGGCCTCTTTTAGCTGTCCAAGCCCGCCAAGCGTCTTTTTAAATCGCTTTGGATAAGCAGAATTAATCATAATCATGGCAACTGCAAATAAATCATAGGAAGGCTCTGCTTTTCTTGACCCCAGCCCCCAATATCCGCGGTCATAAAACTCCGTGAATTCTTTTATAGCCCTTCCTTTAATCGTAGTGCCCCCTACATCGATACATCTAATTTTAGGCGGCGGCCCTGTAACGATTAAATTTTCAGGTTTTAAATCACCAAACACCCAGCCGTTTTCATGTAATTTATCCAGATCATTTAGTAGTTGAAGAATTAAAATTGGCATCCATGACTTTCCTTTCTGCTGCAAAAAGGAAAGAAGATCCGGGCCTTGGATATAATCCATGACATAAAAGGAAATGACGGGCCCCTTTGACTGCCAATCATCAACATCAAGCAAAGAAGGCCCAAGGGTTGGGGTTCCCTGGACCTTAGCAAAAGATTTCAATACATTTACCTCTGATGTGATGGACATCCCATTTTCACTCATCTTTAACGCTACTGGTGTATTGTTATGCTTAGCAAGGTAAACAACGCCGTTTGCGCCAAATCCTAATTCCTTTATAATTGTATACTTTTTGTTATGCCATTTCCCAGTAATGATGGTTCCAGAAATAACCTTACATTGATTCTTCAAAGTATGATTCATCATCACGTGCCAGCAGGCTCCTTAATGTTGGTTTTTGATTAAAAGACGATACAGCCGTACGCAATGCAGGGCCTGTAGGTGTAATGCCCCCTGTCGAAAGCTTGGAGAACACACTTGTCAAAGATTGCAGATTTGGCGTCCAGTCCAGCAGTTTTTCGACATCGGTTCTTTTCCCGGGAAATGCATAAACAGAAAATTGATTCTCACCAGAACGTGCATTTAAACTAAGAGAAAGGTCCAGCAATGCTTCTTTTACTGTCGGCAGCTTGTGTTTCATACTTGCGCTCGTATCGACAAGAATCAACACTTCCAATTCGACAGTTTCTCCTAATTCATCCACTACTTCCATAACCTCTCCGCGTTTTTCTGGAGGAAGATCCTCCATTGTTTTGGATCGTCCCAAAATTTGTTGTAATTCTCTGTTTACTACTCCTTGAATCGTTTGATTCATAGCCTTGCGGGTCACCATTTGCACCGTTTGTGAGAGAGCCTCGGAATAGACAATTTGGCTGACTCCCCCTCCCGACAACGCAATACCTTCAATTTCTGTTATTCCTTTTTCATCAATGACATCATGTTCCATGACACCAATCACATTAACAGTAATTCCTTGCTCTTTTGCAAGTGCGGCCATAGCAATCGGATCTTCGCCTTGATTGGAACAGCCATCCGTAATCAATAAAATCTGCCTGATTTTACCTGTATACATAATCTTCTCCCTCCACACATGTGTTGGTATCATTTTCGACTTTGTGGAGCTGATTTATACATAATCATGGTGAATGCAGGATAAAATAGTCATTTACGCCCGGCGTTTGATTGGATGAACAGGTATGGATGCCCATTTTGGCGTATTGTGTTTAATTTTCGCCACGGTCACGGTCATATCGTCATCAATAATCCCTGATCTCGAGCGAATGACATCCTCCATAATCAAATCGGCAACCTCTTGCGGATCCTCTGTCTCCAATTCCAGTATCTTCCGTTTCATCCATAAATCATAATTTTCAACATGTTTCGGCCCCTCAAATACTCCATCACTCATCATAATAAGCAAATCCCCTGCTTTTAACTGCTCACTGACGACATCGACCTCGAATTCCTGAAGAATTCCCATTGGCAGATTACTAGCCTGAATTTTAATTACTTTTTTGCCTCGTTTAATAAAGCTGGGTGTCGAACCAATTTTGAGGAAATTGGCTGAGGCATTTTTCAAATCAATCATTGCTAAATCCAATGTTGAAAATATTTCATCTGTTGTCCTTAAAGATAAAATCGAGTTGATCGATTTAATGGCCACCTTCTCATCGATTCCAGATTGAAGAATTTTTTGTAATAGCAACAGAGTTTCATTGCTTTCATAATGGGCACGTTCTCCATTTCCCATACCATCACTAATCGCAATGGCAAATTTACCTGCTCCAAGCTCAATAGTGGAAAAACTGTCACCTGAAATTAATCCGCCATCTTTTGCAGCATGAGCAATGCCTGTCTCGACCATAAAGGCTTTAGAGGATCTAAAGACCGCATGGATATTTCCGCTTGAATAGTCATCATTTTCTTCTCGTTTTACAACGATCGTTTCTCCGAGAATATCAGACAGCATGGGGGCAATGATTTTCTCGCATTCTCCGTGCCCGCCCCCAAATGGAAGTGACATTTCAATATCCACATTTCCCGGCTCCAGGCTGTAGATATCCACTTGTTCAATATGAATACCGAAGCCCTGCAAGGCCTCTATAATTTGCTCCTCTTGCTTATAATGGTTTTCCCGTTCACGCTGAATTTCATTTGCGAAGTTCTCCATAACCTCAGAAACACCTTGCAATTGTTCGGCAACAAGCTTACGACTTTCCTGAACCTGCTTTTTTAACTTTTGATTGGCCTGAAAATAGGTTAACTCCTGGCCGATCGTATCATAAACCTTTTTTGACCGTGTACATTGCTTATCCCATTCCCTTGACAGTCTTAAAGGAACATTTCCATTGTTTTGATCCATTTCATGAATAATTTCTTCTAAGTAAGCATAGGTTGTACTAAAGTTTTTTGCCCAGCATTGTTCTTTTTTAAAACAGGTTTGGCAGGTTTTCTCTGTGACATTACTCATAAAATAATCCATTTCTCGGTTGCTTTCCTCTTCATCTGATAAAACTTCTGTTTGTGAAAAGCTTTTGGAAAGCGCGTTAAATACGTTAGAGAATTGGGAAACACGCTGTGCTGTCACATCCCTCATCTTCCTCATGTATTTTTGTTGTTCCGCAGTATGCTCTGACGTACCAGGGATATATTTGGCCAATCGGGAGGTTATGCTTTGAGGTGTTAAAAGAAATAAAAAAATTGCAGCCGCTGTTTCCATGACTGTAACCTTTAAGGAACCGTCTCCTTCACCGTACATTCCAATTAACAGCGTGGCAATTAATAGTCCAAAGGCAACGCCGAATTTTTTCCCTTCCTTCAGTAATCCGCCTAAAACCCCGGAAAATGCTAATAAACTCATATGATAAAAACTGGATACACTAGCCAGGCTGAAAATAAGACCCGTTACAACGCCTACTGTCGATCCCACTGTAGCCCCGGCTATAAAGGAAAATACTAGTACTAAATAGCGGGACATGATATGGTCCATGGATAAACCATATATTTTCCAGCCAATGGTTCCAGTTAAAACGGAAGCCAACATAATAATCAAGCAGACAATTTCCTCTGTCTTTAACAGCTGTCTGCGTTTATTTATTGTCATCATCGGAATGCTCTGCAGGAAAATGAGTGTTAAAATGAAGGCAAGACACGCTTGTACCCCTGTCATCATCGCATCATATAAAGTCAATTGTCGTGTAAAAATAAAGGCCTCTGCCAATTTCCCAATTCCTAAAATAATTCCTGCAAAATAGGGAAGCGCCTTCATTTCATTATCCAGCCACTTTTGACTGATTCGAAACACCAGCAAAAACAAGAAGGAAATCACAAATGTAGAGGCTGCGTTTGCTAACGATATGGTTGCCGCTCCCGCAATCAGTCCAATAAGGGCAAGCGGTGCCCTATCCTTTTTGATTAAGTAGACAGATGCAAAGAAAGGCAGGCTAAACGGAGTCAGCTTTGCCAAAATCAAGGCCCGTCCTAACAAAAAGCCAATCATTAATAACACGATCCCTTTTTTTATAAAAAAGGTTTCCAACATCGATTGAATTTTGTTTAATCCGCGCCACGGATCCCATTTGGATGAATGAAGGTTGACATCTCTGATCGGTTCTATTAAACCCCGTTCTACCTTTTCCATATAATCCTCTCCCTCTTATTTCATCGTTGCCAACTATTATAAATTTGCTAGATTTAAAAGTTTGTCAAATTAGTGAACAGGAAAAATTTTTCGTTCGACGGTTTTCACTATATTAACGCATTTAACCCAATTGACTGATGGGTACTGTCGTTATTTACACTTTTTCCCTTTTTGAGAATACAAAAAAAGACAAGTCATAATTGACCTGTCTTTATCTATTCATACATTCGTGAAACCTGCTATATCCGATTAAAAGTGAGCAGCAAGTTATTAACCGCGTCTAGCTCCTCTTCCGCCTCGCTTGGACTCCGTATGGCGCTTTAGGGAAGATAAACGATCTTCACTGTCTTTCAGGAAGCGTGCCATTTTTGCCTCAAAATTCTCGGGTTTATTACTATTGTTATTATTGCGATCGTTTGGTCTGCCTTGGCGAGGACGTTGTGTGTGAGCATTTGAATGCTTCTTTTCTGTTTCTGGTCTATCTTTCGCTTTTTTTATAGATAGCCCAATTTTCCCATCTTTTTCAACATTAATGACTTTCACTTCAACTTGGTCGCCAACTTTAAGATGATCATTAATATCCTTAACATAATTGTCTGCAACCTCGCTAATGTGTACAAGCCCTGTTGTTCCATCCGGCAGCTCCACAAACGCTCCGAAATTTGTAATCCCTGTTACCTTTCCTTGTAACTTGCTGCCTACTTCAATTGACATAAAAAAAATTTTCCTCCTTAAAAATATAAAAAATAATACTCATAATATATTATACAGAAAGGAAAAATTGAGTGTCAATAACACTAGAATTTGGTTCAATTCCCCTTCTTATCTTCTGGAATGTTAAAAATAATTTCATTTTTATCAGAAAAAAAGTACTCTTTTCTTGCCAGTTTTGCAATGTAATCATCATCATTTAAATTTACAATTTCCTGTTTCAAAGTACTTTGCTGATGTTTAAGGGCTGAGAGCTGGCTTTCCAGTTGCTTTTTTTGAACCATTTTAGTCTTAAGCTCAGCGGTTTGAGAAATATTTTGGGAAATTAACAAATAGGAAACGCAGCCGGCCAATACAAAAAACATTGAAAGTCTCCTTAACAGCAGCTTCCTTTTCCTGGCTGATGCGATTTCTGCATACTCTTGTTGCTTAACATAGGTTGTCTCCATTTTAGATACATTTTGGTTTTGTACTGCGCCCAATCCCTTTAACCTCCTCACTCTTTCCGCTTTTTCCAACGTTCTTTCCACTTTATGATATAATTCCCGATTTCCTTGATTTTTCCTGCCGTTCTATTATATAACTTATCGACGGAATTTTTAAGACCTTTCGGCATCAATTTCCAAAAAATTAATAAGATTTTTTTCAGTATCCCTAGAACTGTTTTTATTATAAATAAAAATATGGATAAGACAAATTTGACAAGGGTTAAAAGCCCCCTGCCAATTGAAAGAATAATAAGGATCAGGAGCTGAATAAGACCAAAGATGGGCCTATAGATTAAAAGCAGGAAGGTTTTTTTGATAATTCTAGCGCAAGCGATAACTGTTCTTATAAGAATTTCCAGCGTTTGAAGATAAAATTCCTTCAACAAGCTTTGATACGCTGCAAAACCACAAATAAGAGCTATAAAAATATAAAATCTAATCTCACCCTTATTTACTAAAAATAAAGTGTAAAAAATAAGCAATGCCTGAATAATCCAAAAAAGCAAATCATTAATAAAGACAATCCACTGCTTTCGTTTTGGCCGCTGTAAAAAGCGCTGGTACGTATCGAACATCGCTCCAAACAACGACCCCATTCCAATCATTGAAAGCATGGTCAGAAATTGCGTGGAGAGGGTCATCGGAATAACTTGCTAAAGAATCCTTTAGCTTTCTCCCCATGTTGCTCATCCAAGTAAACCAAATCAAAAATCTTCCCTTTAATGGAGACGATCCCCTTTTCCACATCGAGGTTCTTCATTTGCAGGTTTTGTCCCTTAATGGCCAGAAATCCCATTGATGTTTCTAATAAAAACTCTTCATTATCGAAGCTTTCTACTTGTTTTACACCCGTAATATCAAGAAGCTTGCGCCCTCTCATGATGACATCATGGTCCGGAGTACTGCTTTTTGATGGATTGTTTTCGTAATATTGGCTCATTCTTCATCCCTCACAATCATTTGTACAACCATTCTGTACATTTTTATGAGAAGGGACGATAATTTAGAACATCATCAATCAATTGAGGATTCTTGCTGGCTTAACCGTTCCTCACGAACAATAGTATACATCTCGGCAGCTTCCTCTTTTTTGGATGTTTCTTGAATTCTGTCAATTCTTACAGTAAGAATTCGCTGTCCAAGTCGAAGCGTCAATTCGTCTCCTACCTTTACCGTTGAACTGGCTTTTGCCTCTTTTCCATTGATTTCGATTCTGCCTTGATCAGAGACTTCTTTCGCTAAAGTCCTGCGTTTAATTAATCTTGAAACCTTTAAAAATTTATCCAAGCGCATTTATTGGACCCCCTATTTCTATAATCCTTTAGATTTAGCTTCATCCCAGTACAAATCTAACTCCTCAAGTGTATGATGTTCAAACGTCCTGCCGCTGTTTTTCACCATTTGCTCCACATAACGGAAGCGTCTAATGAACTTTTCATTTGTAGCAAATAGTGATTCCTCCGGGTTGATATGTAAAAACCTTGCCACATTCACGAATGCAAACAATAAATCGCCAAATTCCTGTTTGGCATACAGAAAACCTTCTTCCGTTCCATCCAGCTCCGCGATAAATTCATTCAGTTCTTCTTTTACTTTCTCCAATGCAGGAGTTATTTCCTGCCAATCAAAGCCAACCTTTGCTGCCTTCTTTTGTATTTCATAGGCGCGTAGCAAATTTGGTAGTGCCATAGAAACTCCTTCAAGAATCGATGACGGAGCAGTCCCTTTTTCTTGTTGTTTAATTTCCTGCCAATTCTTCACGACCTCTTCTGCACTATCAGCCGTCACGTTTCCAAATACATGAGGGTGTCTGCGAATCATCTTGGCAGACAGACCTTCGACCACATCATCAATGGTAAAAAAGCCTTCATCTTCTCCGATTTGCGCATGAAGCATTACCTGCAGCAGGACATCCCCCAATTCTTCAATTAAATGATCAATATCGCCTTTGTCAATAGCCTCAATGACTTCAAACGTTTCCTCAATTAAGTATTTCTTTAATGATTCATGCGTTTGTTCTTTATCCCATGGGCAGCCGTCCGGCCCTCTTAATTCTGCAATTATTTCCCGAAGCTTAGTGAAGTTCTTCCACAGAATTGAGTCCTTTCTTACAGGCGGTACATATACCGAAGTAAGATTATTCATGGTTAAACTGTGGTCCAATTCGTATAATTGTACCTTTTCCAATACTTCGTCCTTACTTCCGGCTGCTGTCACAATCCATACCTCATAATCATCCGGGTATTTTTCCATTAATGTCAGCTTTACATTTGAAGCTGTAAATTGGTCAAAGACCTGACAGATAATCTGATGCTGGTCCATTTGCAATGTATTTGCTTGGAGAGCAGTACCATCGAGCAGTTGAAAACCTTCAACCGGGTCAATTTTTAGTGAAGCAAAAAGGGCATCAATGAAGCTTTGCCCTCCGCCGATCGCAATTTCAATTTGCTCTTTTGGCCCCTGTTCCAAGAGCAGTTGCACAGTTTGTTCTGCTACAAGTGGATGTCCAGGTACAGCATATAAGACGGATTCAGATTGGGCCTTTTCCAGCAAGATTCGGGTGATTTCCTGATAAACTGCCGCAAATTGGTCATGTTTTTCATATACTTCATCAAAGGAAATGTAACGGATCCCTTCTTTCTCCAGCTCCACCACTACTGGGTGCTCCTTCGTCCTTAAAAACAGCGTTTTCGCCTTCAATAATTTCTTATAAACCCCTAGTGGAAGCTGTTCGAGGTCCCCAGCCCCTAAACCGACAATTTCAATTTGATTTGCCATCATTCAGTTCGATCCTTTCGCGAGAGAAAGTAGTTGAATTTACTCCCAAACGGAAACAATGAAAGATCTTCCGCTGAGAAGACTCTTCCCCTTATAATAATCAATAAAAACAAAATCCCTCCCAAGCAGACAGCACTCAATGCTTCTGCTGCTGCACCCAAACGGCCGAGCTCCATTGTATGTATGCATCCTCCAACAAGGTATAGATATCCTTTTAAAAACAGTACCATAACAATGGTTGCTACCAGAACAATTTCAAAAAAGCGCGCTGGAAACAAGGGAATTCTTACTATTCTTTTTAATCTCCACAAGAGAAAAACCGTCACAACTAGTAGTGCTGCTAACGAGGACGCGGCAGCTCCCATCGTCAAATATTTAGGGATAAACATCATATTAAGAATATACTTGATGGGAAAAACCGCAGCTGCAGCTAGTGCAGGTATTGTCAGATGGCCCAATCCCTGCATGATCGCCGTAACTGTTGCGATCATGGATGCAAATAAAATGACAAACCCCAATACCCCCAGAACATCAGAACCAGAGGCATCTTTGAACAACATAATATTGGTCGGTTTGATCACTGCCCAGAGCCCTGCAGAAGCCCCCAATCCGATTACCACACTAACCTTTAAAGCCAATTGAATTTTATCATGTAAAAATGTCGAATTCGCTGCCATCCTTTCACGTGTAATCAATGGTACAAGCGAAAGGGACATAGAAGTTGCGGCAACTGTTCCCAGCTGAATCAACGGCTGACCGCGGTCAAAGATTCCTTTTAACCCTTTAGCGAGCTCCTTCTCAATCCCGTTTGCCGTCAACAAAGAATATAAATTTAAAGAATCAGCCATTTGCATAAAAATCATCAGCATCCCACTAAGGCAAATGGTCAACCCTTGAAAGGTAAGTTCCATGGCCATACGCCTTACATCAGGGAAGGCACGTTTCAGCATCCTTTTATTCGGTGTGATTAATTTCCATTCTGCACGAATGGATAAAAACATAAACAAAATAATGCATGCGACAATACTTCCCGTTATTGAGCCGAACATGGCCCCTCCGGCCACAATATACAAAGAATAGCCCTTTTGCATGAAAAAATAGGAGAAAAAAATGATGGTCAACACACGGATGCTTTGTTCAGCTACCTGCGATAAAGCCGTCGGTGCCATCTCCCCTATCCCTTGATAATATCCCCTAATGGTAGAAACAATGGGTGAGGTCAAAAAAACAAGTGAAACCACCTTAATCAATACGGCCAGATGAGTGTCATTCATCCACCGTGCCAGCTGGTCGGCACCAAAATACAATACTAGAAAACATAAACAGCCAAATACCTGTAGATAAAGATAGGAGACGATGAGAAGAATTCGGGATTTTTGCTCATTTTGCTTTTCCTTTTGTTCGGCATACAACTTGGAAATGACTACCGGAAAGCCGGTCGTCGATAACACAACTGCTATCGCATAAAATGGATATATTTGCTGATATATGTAAAATCCCGTATCCCCCACAATGTTTTGAAAAGGAATCCGGTAAAAAGCACTTAAAATTTTTGTTATTAGTCCTGCTATTGTTAAAATAAAGGCTCCTTTGAATAAAGCCTTCGATGGATTTACATGCTCCATTCGTTCACCTGCTATAAATTATTCCATCGGTATTATAACATTAAAAAAGGCAGCCTGCGCTGCCTTTCTCCATTTTTACTGTTCCATTTGTCTAGCTAAAAATCCGGCTGCTGTTTCGACAGCCTTTTGCTCTACTTCACCGAGTGTGGCATCTTTTGAAAAAATAATAACAGCCCCAATCGGATCACCATTGGCAATAATCGGTCCAATGGTATAAGAGGATATCGTCTCTTCGCTTCCTTCCGACAAAGAAACTTCTCCCTGTTGAGTGACAAGAACGGAATTTCGCTCTTCCATTGTTTTTTCAACTAAGTCACTAATATTTTTATTTAAATAATCTTTTTTTGATCCGCCCGCAACAGCAATATACGCATCACGGTCACAAATTAAAACGGGGTTTCCGAGGCTGTCAAATAGGGCTTCCGCATACTCCTTGGCAAAATCGCTTAATTCGCTGATTGGTGAATACTTCTTTAAAATCACTTCCCCATCCCGGTCAACGAAGATCTCTAACGGATCTCCTTCACGGATACGCAATGTTCTGCGTATTTCTTTGGGAATTACTACACGACCCAAATCATCGATTCGACGAACTATTCCAGTTGCTTTCATCTATGTTGCCTCACTTTCATCTGATGATTTTTCAACTTGGCAAATCGAAAGCTTCATGCGGATTTTCGCAAGTGCTGGACCGTTATCTTATTATGATAATAATCCTTATTTGCCAACTTTGAACTTAGTATCTTTCATCTGGAAAGTTCTATTCACAATTTTTTCACAGTTACAGGAAATATTACCTTCAGAAATATTGAATTCTGTTGAAAGTGGGCAGAATGGATAATTTTGTTTCTATTTTCGGGGAATTTCAAACCTCCGAATTCAATTACCTTCATGATAAGAGCACAATTATTTCACGGAATTCTCTTGCTCTCTTTTGGCCAAAGGGATTCCTTTAATCATTTCGAATACAATTTGAAGCCACTCGGCTGTGTCAAAGTCTTTAACTTTGATCACAATCTTCAGCTTACGATCTTCCATTCCTGGTGTAACAGCCCTGCCATATTTGCTGCCGAGATGGAAGAGCTTACTTCCGTCTATAGTATTTGTTACTTCTTCATTGAGCAAAATGGTGACATCTTGTTTTGACTGTTTAATTAGCTCCACCCCATTTTCAAGGGCGTAAATTTTCATTTCAGCTACTTGGAATAAGTAAGAGACCTCATCCGGATATTCACCAAAACGGTCAAGCATTTCTGCCTGTAGTTCCTCGATCTCATCAAGGGATTCGACCCCTCTGAATCGTTTATACATTTCAATTTTTTGATGTCCATCCTTAATATAAGAATCAGGAATGTAGGCATCAATTTCAAGATCGATTTCAACTGTTGTTTTCGTCTCTTTCGTGTCTCCCTTGCGCTCTTCAATGGCTTCTTTTAACATTTGAGAATAGAGGTCAAATCCGACCGAATCAATAAAGCCATGTTGCTGCGAGCCTAACAAATTTCCTGCTCCCCTGATGGATAGATCACGCATGGCAATTTTAAATCCGGAGCCTAATTCGGTAAATTCCTTAATTGCTTGGAGGCGTTTTTCTGCCACTTCTGTTAAAACCTTATCCTTCCGATAAGTAAAATAAGCATACGCCACCCGATTGGATCTTCCCACACGGCCGCGAAGCTGATAAAGCTGGGACAATCCCATGCGATCAGCATCATGGACAATTAGCGTATTCACATTTGGAATATCCACGCCGGTTTCAATGATGGTTGTACTTACCAGAACATCATACTCTCCTGCCAGGAAACTAATCATGACCGACTCCAGCTCATTTTCCGTCATCTGTCCATGAGCATAGGTAACCCTCGCATCAGGAACAAGCATGGAAATTTCCTCAGCCTTGCGTTCAATATCTTCCACTCTGTTATATAAAAAGTAAACTTGTCCGTCGCGTGCAAGCTCCCGCTCAATTGCTTCCCGAACCAGTGATCCATTATATTCCATAACATAGGTTTGTACAGGGAAACGATTTTCCGGCGGAGTTTCAATGACGGATAAATCACGTACACCCAGCATGGACATATGCAAGGTTCTTGGAATCGGGGTTGCTGTTAAGGTTAATACATCGACATTCGTCTTTAACCTCTTAATTTTTTCCTTATGCGTTACACCAAACCGCTGCTCTTCATCGATAATCAACAGTCCTAGATCATGGTAGACTATATCCTTTGATAGTAGGCGATGAGTTCCAACCACAATATCGACAGTTCCGGCTTTTAAACCTTTAAGGGTTTCCGTTTGCTGCTTTTTAGTGCGGAAACGGCTTAGCAGGCCAATATTGATCGGATAATCCTGAAATCTTTCCCTTAATGTTTCATAATGCTGCTGAGCAAGGATCGTCGTTGGCACTAAGAAAGCAACCTGCTTACCATCGGTAATCGATTTGAATGCTGCTCTAATCGCAACCTCTGTTTTACCATATCCTACATCTCCGCATAGCAATCGATCCATTGGCCGCGGTCTTTCCATATCCTTTTTAATCTCTCGAATAGACCGAAGTTGATCATCAGTCTCTTGATAAGCAAATGATGTTTCAAATTCCCGCTGTAAATCACCATCCGGAGAAAAGGCATAACCAACTGCTGCTTCACGTTCTGCATATAGTTTAATGAGATCATCAGCAATATCCTCAACAGATGATTGAACTTTCTTCTTAACCTTTTTCCAGTCGGTACCGCCCAATTTGTAGATTTTTGGCTCTTTTCCTTCGGAGCCGACATACTTTTGGACGAGATCAATTTGCTCTACTGGAACGTATAATTTGTCTGTCCCTTGATAGCGAATATGGAGATAATCTTTATGAACACCATTAATGACCAGTGTCTCAATCCCTAAATATTTACCAATCCCATGATTAACATGGACAACATAATCTCCAATTCTTAACTCAGAGTAGCTTTTAATTCTTTCAGCATTTGATAGTTTTTGTCTGCTGACTGATTTTTTTACCCGTTTGTTAAATAGCTCTTCTTCCGTAATAACCGCAATCTTCTGAATCGATAGTTCAAACCCTGTCTGAAGATTGCCCTTCATTACTTGAACTTTGCCTGGCATGATTTGCTGGTCAGCCCCAATGACCGAGGCATCAATCTCATAATCCTCCAAAACGCGTTCAAGCTTTTTGACCCTTTCATCATCCGGTCCTAAAAATAATATGGAATAATTGCTTTTTTTCCACCGCTCCACTTCCGTTTTCAATAAATGCATCTGTCCATGGAAGTTTTGCATTTGCTTGCAGGAAATATTAATGATGTTTTGCGGACTTGTATTCGCAACATGCCTTAAAAACAAAGATAGATATACGAGCGGAAATTCCTTCTTATGAAGTAATACTTGCAAATCATGAGAAATATGGACATCATGAATGATTTGCCCTTCACTTAATAACGATGTATACCATTCTGCCTCTTCTTTTATCAGAGATTCATTCATTTCCTGCACTCGGCTGATCTCGTCTACAAATACAAGCCCATTAGCAGGAAGATAGTCTAGTAAACTAGCAGGCCGCTCATAGGCAAGTGACAAGTATTTAAACACTTGGTCTGGCTTTTGCCCATTCTTTAATTGCTCTAGTTCGAAACTAATATTTTGAGATAACTGCAATTTTGCTTTTTCATTTTTTAACTTCTTAAGGCTTTGTGCCAAACCGTCTTCAAGTTGGTTAACCATTCGGTTGTAATGACTTGCTTCCAAAATGACTTCCGTTGCCGGGCCAATGGAGATTTCCGTTACCTTCTCTTTGGAACGTTGGTCTTCCAAGGAGAAATATCGGATGGAATCGATCTCTGTATCAAATAATTCTATGCGAAGGGGATTTGCCTCGGTTAGTGGATAAATATCTATAATTCCACCCCTTACACTAAACTCCCCAGGTGTAGTAACCATCTCAGTCCGCACATACCCCATTTTGACAAATAAATTCAAGACTTTGTCGAGGTCTACATCTTCCCCCATTTTTAATAACAACTGATGTTCCTTCCACAATGACTTTGGAGGAAGTATTTTTTTCAACCCTGCAGCAGGAACAATGATAATCCCCTGTGATTGTTTTGACCAATAATTCAAAGCCTCAATTCTTTGTGCCTTTAATTCCGGACTAGCAATACTTAATTCAGCCGCAATCAGCTCATTTGCCGGAAATAAATATACTTCCTTGTCACTTAATAGATTTACAAGATCATCATAGAGTTTTTGTGCTTGTAATAGATTATGGGTGACAAGCATAATGGGCCGTTTCATTTGTTCATAGATTGCTGCGGTCAGAACGGTTCTGGAAGAACCTGATAAACCGGCAATCAACTGTTCCTTAAGGCCTTCGTTTACCCCGGATATAACTAAGTGTATGTCTTCTTGCTTCAGGAATAACGACTTTAAACCTTTCAAGCAACCTCCTCCTCTCCTATTAATCGCAATCATTTATGATAATATGAAATAGAAAAATGCTTTGGAGTTTCATCCAAAGCTCATTTAATGAATTAGGTAATCGTATTGGTGGTAATCAGGATTCCTCTCTAAAGCTTCCTGACAATTTTCACAAATGGCTGAAATATGAATATTGCCTGACATATCATATGCGACCATTTCCTGCCGTTCTTGTTCAGTTAATTTATGAAGACCCAGGGCATCTGAGTGGATCGATGTTTGATCAATTGAACCAATTTCCGTACCACAATGCCTGCAATGGTAATAGATAGTCACGCAAGTCCCTCCCTAATCTACGATTCCTTATTATTATGAACCTTATTGGAGGAACTTATTCATCTATCCATTCTATAAATAAACGCTCATAAAACTGGATTTCTTCATTTTATGAAAGACCATGCCTATATTATGAACAGTTTAGCGATTATATTCATTCATGACTTGGAGGAAGGGCTTCTCAAGCCACGCTTCACAGGCATCTGTACTTTTCTTAACTGCCTCCTGAAGGGGCACATATTCTTCCTGACGAAATCTGCCTAGAACATAGTCTGGAACACTCATTCCCGGCTGGGGTCTGTCAATCCCTATCCGGATTCTGTTAAACTCCTGTGTCCCAAGATGAGCTACAGTTGACTTGATCCCATTATGCCCGCCGGAACTCCCCTTTTGTCTAAGACGGATTTTTCCTACCGGAAGATCCAAATCATCGTAAATCACCACAATATCTTCTATTTCTATTTGATAATAATCCAGAACGGCACCAATCGATTCACCTGATAAGTTCATATAGGTGAGCGGCTTTAATAACAAAACTTTGACTCCATTATAAAACCCTATCCCATAGATTCCTTTAAACTTAGCTTGGTTCAATGGGATGTTGAATCGGCGAGATAGCTCGTCAATGACCTCAAATCCAATATTATGCCTTGTTTGCTCATATTGCTTTCCGGGGTTCCCTAAGCCAACGATCATCTTCATTCCAGTTCCCCCCTCTTCATCCTGCTTAGCCTGTTTTTTAAATAATTTGCGAAACATAGCTTTCTCCATTATATTCGATTACATTCTTTTTTGATATTGACAAAAGACGTAACCTAAAACGGTTACGTCCGAAACTCTATAACCAAACACACAAAGGTACTAAAATAACAAGTCTCTAGCAGCCAAATGTGCTAATTTATTCGTCACCAACACGAGAGGTTTCTCTTCCTTCTTCATTATCAGGATGACCCTCTTCCTGTTGCTCCCCTGCATTGATTTCATCTTCCTGTTTCGGAGGTAAAATAGAAGCAATAACTTCCTCTGCTTCATGATTAATCGTAAAATCACCCTGGTAGAGAATATCTTCAATTTTTACAGTTTCCCCCACCTGGTAATTGGATACATCCACTTCAATTTGCGGCGGAATATTATCTGGTGTCGTTGTAACAGATACTTGGTGCAACGGTTGTTGCAGCACACCACCGTCTTTAACCCCGGCTGCTTCTCCGGTAAGAGCAAGTCTTACTTCAACGGTAATTTTCGATGATTTATCAACGGCTAAAAAGTCAACGTGGATAATATCCTTTTTAATAATGTCTTCCTGATAATCGGTTAAAATCACATCTTGCTTCTGTCCATCAACATCCAGAGAAATGACTGCATTTCTTCCTGTATCTTTGATGGTTTTGGTAAAATCAGCCGAACTGATAAAGATCGGAGTATTTTTTACCTTGGCGCCATAAATAACAGCTGGAATATGGCCATTTTCCCTATTTTTCTTTAATTCTCCACGATGCAAACCTTTTCGTTCTTTCGCCTGTAAAACAGCACTCATCATCATCAGCCTCCTATTATAGTCACTATATAAATGCCCTAAAACAGGAGAATCTAAACATGTTTGTTTTGTACCGCATCAGGCAAAAGAACACAAATCGGTTTTACATTAATCAAACAGCGTGCTGACGGATTGCTCTTCGTGAATTCGAATAATGGCTTCGGCAATTAACGGAGCAACCGACAAATTGATAATCTTGTCGATCTTTTTCTCCTCAGGAAGAGAAATTGAATTGGTCACCACTAGTTCTTTAATTTTTGAATTTTGAATACGTTCAATTGCAGGGCCTGATAAAACAGGATGAGTACAGCATGCGTATACTTCTTTTGCCCCATTTTCAACGAGAGCATTTGCTGCAAGTGTGATGGTACCAGCTGTATCAATAATATCGTCAATCAGAATCGCCACTTTACCTTCGATATTACCAACAATATTCATGACTTCTGCCACGTTTGGTCTTGGGCGGCGTTTATCAATAATCGCGATCGGTGCTTTTAACCGTTCTGCCATTTTCCGTGCTCTTGTTACTCCGCCATGGTCAGGTGATACAACCACTATATCTCCGTCTAATGCTCTATTTTTGAAATAATCAGCTAAAATTGGTACACCCATTAAATGGTCTGTAGGGATTTCAAAAAATCCTTGAATTTGCGGTGCGTGCAAATCTAAGCAAAGGACCCGGGTAGCACCAGCTGTTTCCAGCAACGTTGCCACTAATTTAGCTGTAATCGGTTCACGAGCTCGTGCTTTACGGTCCTGACGCGCATAACCATAATAAGGCATTACAATGTTAATGGTTTTAGCAGACGCGCGTTTCAATGCATCGATCATGATTAACAGTTCCATGATATTTTCATTTACAGGCTGGCTGGTAGACTGGATAACATAGACATTACATCCGCGGACACTTTCCTCAATATTAATTTGAATTTCTCCGTCGCTAAATCTGGTAACGGAACTTCTTCCAAGTTCAACACCAATTTCTTTTGCAATTTCTCTTGCCAGGGAAAGATTTGAATTTAAACTAAAGACTTTGATCTTTGGATCTAAATATTGATTTGACATGTTGGCCTCCATAACATTCCAGCTTATTTTTTTACATTAAGCTTTTCAACGTAATTTTCCTTATTGACTTGGTGTGCCCTTGCAATCGACAATGCCGCTTCCGGAACGTCCTTTGTAATAGTCGATCCCGCAGCTACATAGGCTCCTTTTCCTACCGTAACAGGAGCAACTAAATTTGAGTTACAGCCAATAAAAACATCATCTTCGATTTTGGTCAGAAATTTATTTTTACCATCATAATTAACTGTTATCGAGCCACAGCCGAGATTGACATTGCTTCCAATTTCAGCATCCCCAATATAACTGAGATGAGAAGCCTTGCTTCCTTCTCCGAACACAGCCTTTTTAATTTCAACAAAGTTACCGATTTTCACATCGTCTGCAATCGCTGAGTCAGGACGAATATGGGCAAACGGACCAATATTAACACGTGCTCCAACCGAGCTGTTATGGGCAGCTGATTGCCGAACAACGGTTTCATTGCCAATCTGACACGATACAATTTCCGAATTAGGACCAATGTGACAATCCATACCAATGATCGTCTTACCCTTCAGAATGGTTCCTGGATAAACAATGGTATCCTGACCGATTTCAACCTCTGTTTCAATGTAGGTATGGTCTGGGTCGATGATCGTAACTCCGTTTCGCATATGGATTTCATTAATCCGCTTGCGCATAATTTTTTCAGCTTCTGCTAAAGCAACCCGATCGTTTACCCCTAAAGTTTCGTCTAAATCATTTGTTTGAAACGCAGATACGACTTCACCTTGTTTTTTCAAAATTTCAATTACATCTGGTAAATAATATTCACCTTGAACATTATCATTGGAGACATTTTTTAATGCAGCAAATAATGCCGCATTGTCAAAACAGTAGGTTCCTGTATTAATTTCATTAATCTTACGTTCTTCTTCTGTAGCATCTTTGTGCTCCACAATCTTTTCTACAAGGCCGTCTTGATTGCGGATAATCCTGCCATAACCTGTTGGGTCTTCAATTCTAGCTGTGAGGATTGTCGCTTTTGCCTTTAACTCTTCATGATGCTGAAAAAGGGCTTCCATCGTTTCAGACTTAATTAGCGGAGTATCTCCACAAACAACAATCGTAACCCCTTCTTTCCCTTCAAGCATCGGTGCAGCCTGCATCACAGCATGAGCAGTCCCGAGCTGGGATTCTTGCAAAGCGTAAAAGCTGCTTTCACCAAGTTGCGCTTGAACCTTTTCTGCCCCATGACCGATGATTGTAACCATTTCTTCGATTTGAAGCGTCTTTACTTGGTCTACTACGTGCTGTACCATTGGTTTACCGCATACTGGATGTAAAACTTTATAAAGCTTTGATTTCATCCGCGTTCCTTGGCCAGCGGCTAAAATCACAGCATAACGATTAGACATGAACAGTCCTCCAATAACCTTTTTATCCACTAAAAATATTATCCTAATTGGGACTGCATTTCAAGGAATGATCAGTAAGATGATGAGATAAGTTATTAGGGGAAATAATGGAAGGAGGGAGAACAGGATATGATTTTTCCATAATAAAAAGAGCCTTACATAGAAGAAAGGCCCTAGTTGTTTTTAATCCTTAGGAAGCTCCGGCTTCTTCAAATTCTACTTCTAAATCACCTAAACGGTGGTACTCAGCCAAAACAGCTTCTTGAATTTTGCCACGTGTTCCTGAATTGATTGGATGCGCAATATCACGAAATTCCCCATCTGGAGTACGCTTACTTGGCATTGCGACAAATAAACCGTTATTTCCGTCAATAACCCGAATGTCGTGGACAACAAATTCATTATCTAATGTAATTGAAGCAATTGCCCTCATACGGCCATCCGTATTAACACGGCGTAATCTTACGTCTGTTACTTCCATGTGCTCACACCCTTTTTGGTAAGATAAAAAGCTTATTAAATACATTCAACAATTATTCCTGTTTTCCTTCTTTAAAATTAAAATTTTTTAGAAAAAATAGGGCAAAATGGTGAAACATTTTCATTTATGTCCAAATATTACATAAAAGACTGTAAGCACTTACTTAACGAACTAATAAAAGATGTGTTTTGCGCGGTCATTATTACTTAACTTTTTTATACGATCCTTTGTTTCTGTAAATTAATTACAATAAAAAACGCCCGTTTATTTCACGAGCGCTACTACTTCAATTTCTACTAAAGCATCCTTCGGCAGACGGGCTACCTCTACACAGGAACGTGCAGGTTTATGGGTTGAAAAATATTCTCCGTATACTTCGTTTAATGCAGCAAAGTCATTCATATCTTTAATAAAAACAGTTGTTTTTACAACAGTTTCTAATGATGCACCTGCCTCTGCCAAAACAGCCTGCAAATTACGAAATACCTGGTGTGTTTGTTCTTTAATATCGCCGGTAATCATATTTCCTTCTGCAGTTAATGGAATTTGCCCAGAGCTATAAAACAGATTATTTACAATAATTCCTTGAGAGTACGGGCCGATGGCAGCCGGTGCTTGATTTGTTTGAACTGCTTTCATTTTATAATCTCCTCCATCCTATGGAATTAAATAATTTCCCGCATGAACATTAATCATTTTTTCTTTTTCATCGACATCAGACAGCTTAACAAGCGAAATATATTCATTAACCAGCCGTTCCTGGGTTTTTTCAGCCTCAACTAAAACGGAGATGCCGGCAACACTTGCATTGAATTCCTCCAGCATACTAATCATGCCCATTACCGTGCCGCCAGCCTTCATAAAGTCATCAACAATTAAGACCTTTGAGCCTTCCTTGATGCTCCGTTTCGACAGCAGCATGGTCTGAATTCGTTTTGCTGAACCCGATACATAGTTAATACTGACTGTAGGCCCTTCTGTTACCTTACTGTCTTTCCGAACAATCACAACTGGGACATTTAACTGGCTGGCAACCGCATACGCAAGGGGGATCCCTTTTGTTGCCACTGTCATTACCACATCAATTTCCGTATCGGCATATGCTGAAGCGATGACTCTTCCTGCCTTTTGCACAATCTGCGGGTTTCCCAAAATATCTGTTAAATATAAATATCCGCCAGGCAAAAGCCTGTCCGGGTCAGCCATTACATCACAAAGCTCGTTCACAAAAGGCTCTGCTTTTTCTTGACTCACCTTCACAAAAAATTTGACACCACCGGCCGCTCCAGGTACCGTTTGCAATGTGCCAATTCCTCTTTGCTCGAAGGTCTCCTTGACAATAGCCAAATCCTCACTAATGGAAGATTTCGCTGAATCGTACCGTTCTGCAAAAAACGTAAGCGGCACTAACTGGCGAGGATGGTCCAGTAAATAATTTGTCATATCAATCAAACGTTCACTGCGGCGAAACTTCATAATATTCCTCCAAAACCGAATGTTCTAATTGAAGAATACCATTATCATCCGATTTTAATCAAGTGTATGCCGTTCGCCCAACATTCTGACTGCAAAAACTTGGTCGCAAAACCCTCGAAGTCCATTATAAATCCGGTGCATTCGTGAATCATGTTGGACAATTCCAAACACGGTTGGTCCACTCCCGCTCATTAATACTGCATCAGCCCCAAAGCGCTTCATTTGCTCTTTAATTTGCGCTACCACCGGATACGCTTTTAATGTCACATCTTCTAAGACATTCCCTACATTCCGGCAAACATTCGCATAATCATGCTCATTAATAGCTGCAATCATACCAGGAATATTCGGATGGGAAATTTCATTTAAATCGAGTCTTCTGTAAACTTCTGCTGTGGATACTCCAATAAATGGTTTAGCCAGAATGACCCAGCAGGTCGGTGGGGCCGGGAGTTCCGTAATGATTTCCCCTCTCCCTTTTGCTAGTGCCGTACCGCCATATACACAAAAAGATACATCTGAGCCAATTTCACTTCCAATTTCGGCTAACTCATCTAAAGTTAGGCCCAGTCCCCATAATTTATTTAAGCCTCTTAACGTGGCCGCTGCATCACTTGAACCGCCTGCAAGACCTGCGGCAACGGGAATCGTTTTCTCAATAGAAATCAAAACACCCTTTTTAACATCGAAACGACTTTTTAATAACTGTGCTGCCTGATATGCTAAATTGCGCTGGTCATCAGGGACATAGCGATTGTGGGAAAGAATATGTATTCGATCCTGATTTAATAATGTTAATTCTACCCGATCGGCTAAATCAATCGTGGTCATAATCATTTCAACCTCATGATATCCATCAGGACGTTTATGTAAAACATCTAATGCCAAATTAATTTTAGCCGGTGCCTTGACTAAAAGCTTCAAATTGTTCCACCTACTTCTATATTGTCCCGCTCAGCACCCAGCGGGCGCTTCCGTTTCACATTTTGTCCTATTTTACCACAAAACGGCCAATGTAAGACGTGGGATTGAATAAATCCTATCAAAATCAATATTTTATCATTAGATTGCCAGGGAAAAAAGTCTATTTATATTAGGTCATGTTAAAATTTCCTATTGTTCTTTTTTATAGGCGCTGTTAAATTTGGCTGCTAATTTCCTATCCAGGTACGAGCGGTTCGCGGGCGGCTGGGGAGCCTCCTCGGCCCCGTACTCCCGCAGGACATTGAATCATGTCCTTGAAATCCGCCCACGTACGAAGGAAATGCGTTAGCATTTACGAGGAGTCTTCGTGCCTTCCACTTCAATCAACAGTGTTTAAATATCAACAATGTTCTTTAACATAGCCTTTTTATAAATAAACCAGAGGAAATCATCCTCTGGCAGCTGTGGTGAATTTAAGTGTTTATATCAAGTGGAAGCTCCTGATTATGACTGAGGATACTGTCGGCCACGATTTGCCAACTGGGCTTCAGCGAGTTCAACCGCACGTTTTACCATATTGCCTGCATCCCGTGAACGAATGCCGCCCCATCCTTCCTTTTGAACAACATTATAGAATCCTAAATCCTTAGCAAGTTCTTCTTTGAACTGACTTGACATAATCCCTCTTCTTCTCCCCATCAAAACAACCCCTTTCATTCCACAGCATTCTTAGTATGTAATAAATAAGAGTATTTCATAAACGCGGCGATTTCTTTAGACAGCAAAAAGCAGTAAACTTTTCGTTTACTGCCATTCATTGCTTATATACTTAGCTTAACGCTACATGTCCTGATGCTTCTTCATAGAAAGTAATTTGAACAGTTTCCGTTAATACATCCGCATAACTGTACGAAACACGTTCAAACGCATTTTCATCTTGATCTAATTCAATTACGAAAACTGAAGGGTACGTTTCGGCTAATACACCGGAACGTTCGATTGTTTTTCGACGTCCCCCGTTTGCCTTGAGTAACAATCTTTTCCCTAAGTTCGAGTCGAGAGCCTTTTTAATATCGGCTAAAGTTTTTGGCATTCGGTCCACCTCACTATGTTTGAGTATAACACATTGGTCCTGAACTGTCAAACAAAAATATAAATTATATCAGTACAGCAAAATAATTGTCAACATTTTTTCTTCTACTTTTTTTACTAAATTTCAACATTTCTAGCGTTACCTGAAAGAAGCAGTAATATGTATCCAAAAAGAAAAATAAGCCTTACCATTATAAGGACTTATTCTTCTTCTTCGATTAATGGATTATATGGCATCCCAGTCCTTAACACTCCCTTTGTCTCAATTCCTCCCAGCCCCTTTTCACCTGTTAATGTATTTCTTAGTACGTCCCAAACATTAATTCGTTCCATAAAAGGGGTAAAACTTATTTTTGCAACAATATATACAGGGTCAAGAGCGTGGATATTTATTCTGGAGGGAGAGCTGGCAAAATTGGCCCCCGCATGGATCAATGATTCAAAATGGGACTGGCAAGCACCTGCAAAAATAACCAATTGATCTAGATGAGGGATTTTCTTCCGAGCCTCTTTGACAGTTTGCACAAAATGCCGAGAATGTCTGTAAGCATTCAGGTCGCTCATTTTACCTTTTGCTTTTGAATAAGCATCATGGCCGGTAATAACCAAAATATCAGGACGATAATAATCGATTAACTCTCCAATTTTATAAGGCATTTCCTTTTCATTACAATGAATGCCCAATACAGGAACCCCAATTTTCTCATATAATGCCATACACTTTTTTAAATATGAGGGGTCTCCGTCCAGATGAAGAACCCTTCCCGGTATCTGAAAATAATTACTTGGTTTTACATAGCCACCTGTTGCCTCATATTCCCGCCTTTGTCTCAGCAGATCCACATCTTGAGTAAAAAGCTTTAACGACTGCTCTTCAAGTGTCTGGTATTCCCTAGACATCCTCATACGATCATTTTGATTAATAACAACCAAATCGTTGTATGGTGCATCGGCTGCCAACCGGAAATCCTCTCCATATAGAATGGCAACATTCTGGTCATCTATTTTGCGTATATCAATTACTCGAAAGAGAATATCACAGTTATATGAACGTCTGCCGACGATATCCATTATTTTTATCTCCACTGCAGTCACTCCAATTAGACTAGCATTTAGGGCCCTTAAAATAGTTTCTCTCATAGGCTATGCACTTAAATTTGTCCATGTGACAAGAAAAGAAACTGCAGCATTTTTATTGCTTTGTGATCCAATCAACACATAAAGGCAAAATGAACAATGAAATTTATAGGCAAAAAAAATAGACCCTATCAAAAGGTCTATTGAAAAAATTTATATAATTCGTCACTTAGTCTGCCAAATTCAGCAAGAGATAATGTTTCTCCCCTTCTGGAAGGTTCGATGCCACTTGCTGTTAAGGATGTGATAATGTCTTCTTTCTTTTCTTTCCCGTTTGGAAGCTGGCTTGTTAAATTATTCAACAGCGTTTTTCTCCTTTGGGCAAACGCAGCCTTTGTCACCTTAAAAAAGAAGGTTTCATCCTTAACACTGACTGCAGGCCTTTCTCTTAAAGTAAGCCTAATAACAGCAGAGTCCACATTTGGCTGCGGAACAAAAACGGTTTTGGGAACAATCATGACAGTTTCTGCTTCGGTATAATACTGAATGGCAATGGACAAGGAGCCATAATCCTTTGTTCCAGGATTAGCTGAAATGCGATCAGCCACTTCCTTCTGAAGCATACAAACAATCCCGCGAATAGGCAGCTTGTCCTCCAAAAGTTTTATGATAATGGGGGTTGTCACATAATAAGGCAAATTGGCTACCACCATAACATCCTCTATACCGGCCATCTCCTCTGCCAGTACTGCATTTACATCTGCCTTAAGCACATCTTGATGTATTATTTTCACGTTAGAATATGGTGATAGCGTGTCTTCTAAAATGGGCAATAATCGCTGATCAATTTCGAAGGCTGTCACCTTTTTGCTTGCCCGTGCTAGCTGCTCTGTCAGTGCACCGATTCCCGGTCCAATTTCAATAGCTCCAGATTTTTCAGTTAAATTAGCAAAACTAACGATCTTCTTTAATATATTTGTATCAATTAAAAAATTCTGACCTAGACTTTTCTTAAAAGAAAAACCGTATTTCTCCAGAATGTCCCTTGTTCTTACAGGGGTTGCAATATCCTTATCCATTTCGTTCCTCCTGTCTTACAACAGCAAGCGCTTTGGCAAATTCCTGTTTGCTGACTTGAAACATCATTAACCGTTTATGAAGCTGCTTTCCGTTTGTATAACCTATTTTCAGAAGTTTTCCTAACAGAATTCTCCGGTCTTTTGCACCTGCACCGCCTATAAGGCCGGCAGTTACTAGATCCTCCTGAGTAATTTCTTCAGCTATATGTTCATGCATAATTTGAGCATCCTTTAGGGCTTCCCTGATGGCTTCGGGGCTGGCATGTTCGACACCAATTCCTTTATTTCCTTTTGCCAATGCCGCTTCTTTCGGTAAGAAAGCATGTTTGCAGCCCGGCACCTGATGGGCAATTGTTTTTCTAATTTTTTCTCCAGGATAGTCCGGATCAGTAAAAACAATCACACCTCTAGTTCCTTGTGCTCTTTTGATTTTTTCAATTGTTTCTTGATTAACCGCAGAGCCGTTCGTTTCAATTGTATCAGCATCGACTGCCCGATTGATTGCTGTGGTGTCATCCTTGCCTTCCACCACAATAATTTCTTTAATCTTCATTGACCCTCCAAAAAAATTTTATAAAATTGAAAAAAAGTTGAAACATTTTTGTAATGTCCATCGTCTATATTATCGAAACGATTCATAAAATAAAACATAAGAAAAACCTTATATACTCGTTTTTAAGTATAAAGAATTTAGCCTAAAAAGCAAAATGCAGAGGAATACTCCTCTGCAAAATGAATTAATTTAAAATTGTCAGTTTCACCTTTTTTCGTCCCCAGCGATAGCAATCTTCTTCAGATGGCATGAATAAATCAACACGATAACCTTTAATCGCCCCGCCCGTATCAGCAGCAATTGCATAACCATAGCCATCCACATACACCTTTGTTCCAAGCGGTATTATATTTGGATCAACAGCAATTACTTTCATATCAGGATTAGCTCGAAGATTAAGACCAGTTGCTGTCTGTCCGGTACAGCCATTACAATCTTCTGAATAGGCTGTTGCCGTCACATAAAATGAGGTTCCAGTACTTTCCGAACCACGGGAAACTTGATTAGTAAGATCCTTTGTTCCGACAGCCACAATCTTATCCTGTTTCTCTCTAATCGTTTGTTCATTAAGTAATTTCCTTGCAACCTCTTTGCCATTTTCAAGCAATACCTCATATTGCTTGGAAACGAGACCTTGACTACCTTCAGAAAGTGTTTTTTCTGTTCCTTTGGCCAAACTTTCATCCTTTTTTGTCACTACGGCAAATCCAACAGGTTCTTCCACTACATCGGTGACTTTTTCAACTCGAATGACGTTTAACACACCATTCTCTGTTATGTTTTCTGTTAATGACGGTTCAACTCGGTCAAATTCATTAAGGATTATGCCCTGATGCGTTAAAAAGTCAGCGACCGTAGTCGAAGTGGACCATACTGTTTGCTGTTTTCCGCCGTCAACATAGGTAAAATGAAAGGCCTTTTGAATACCAATTTTCATCTTATTCTGGATTGCTGCTTGCGGTCTGGGTGAGATTTTGTCATGATCGTTCCATTTGATCTTCTGCTCATTTAGGAGTTCAGCCACAGTCCCGGCTGTAGTCCAAATCGTTTTCTTCTCGTTGTCCTTGACAATAGTAACCTGTTTTGCCTGTTTCCAAACAATATTCAGGTGATCCTTCACCTTCGAATTAACATTTGGATACAGGTAGTCTTTTGGGCGAATTGCTACATCCAGTTCATCCAATAGCTCTTTAATAGTATCGGCATGAGTTTTTATAATTGTTTCTTGACCATTGAGCGTTATTGCAACAGTTTTCTGCGATTCCTCATAATAAAGAACCCCAAGAGTTGTTAGCAAAACTAAAAAACTAGTAAAAGCAATGGTCAAATTTTTCTCGCTCAAAGACTCGAAAAACAGGCTTTTCATGTTTTTGAATACGATGAAAAACGCCTCCTTTTCTGGGAGAGATATTTAAGAACCATGCTGCCGGCTGTCAACCCTTGCTATTCTGTGAACGTATTTCTAATTATGCACAATACTGGAAAATTTGCAAAGGAAAACTTATCGACATGGTAATCCTATGTAGAAAAGGAGGCGTGTAGAACTTTTTGTTTTCAGAAAAAATTAAGACAAGTTTTCCATACATTCGACAAATTCTTTTAGCATTTTATGGCGAAACATTTCTTAGCATTTTGTGTCGTTGCATGGGCTACTTCTTCAAATGTCAACCCCTTTATTTCGGCAATTTGCTCGGCAACCAGTTTCACATAACCTGGTTCATTGCGTTTCCCGCGATATGGATGTGGAGCCAGGTAGGGGCAGTCTGTTTCAATTAACAAACGGTCTAATGGCACTTCTGCAGCCACTTCCTTCGGCTTTTTGGCATTTTTAAACGTCACAGGACCGCCAAGTGAAATGTAGAAGTTCATTTTTATGCATTCCTTGGCAATCTCCGGGCTGCCGCTGAAACAATGCATAATTCCCCCTACCTCCTCAGCTCCCTCTTCCTTCAGTATTTCTACAATATCTGCTGTAGCTTCACGATTATGAATCACTATTGGCAAGTTAACTTTTTTCGCCAAACGAATTTGTTTACGAAATACTTCTTTCTGAATCTCCTTAGGTGATTTATCCCAATGGTAGTCTAACCCCATCTCTCCCAAGGCAACCACTTTTGGATGGGAGGCCAACGCTTCAATCCATACTAGATCCTCTTCGGTCATATCAATCGCATCAACCGGATGCCAACCGACACAAGCGTAAATAAAATCATATTGATCAGCTAATTCCATAGCCCTTTTGATCGTAGGTCTGTCAAAGCCGACAACCACCATCATCGTCACGCCAGCTTCCTGAGCTCTGGCAATCACTTCCGGCAAATCTTCAGCGTATTGTTCATCATTTAAATGTGCATGTGTATCGAATAACATCTTGTAACTCCTTTTTTAAATTTGTCAAACTCTTAATCTTTACAGCGTTCTCATATCATCAACCCTTGATTCGCTAATCTTTTTTATTAAGGGGATATTTATCTTTTTTTCTACAAAAACCTTCTTTATAAAAAGATAACATAGAAATATCTCGAAATTTGTTTCACGTGGAACATCGAAAAAAGGAAAGCGCCTTTTTAAGGCGCTTTGCTCTTTCTTTTATTCATTATTACTTCACTTTCGCTCCGTTTGGCAGTGATTGCTCAACAGTGGCTAAGGAGAGCTGCCCGTCTTTTGATCCAGCCAGGATCATACCTTGAGATAATTCACCGCGAAGTTTTACTGGTTTTAAATTCGTAATACAAATAACTTTACGGCCGACTAATTCTTCAGGTTTATAATACTGGGCAATGCCGGAAACTACTTGGCGTTTTTCATAACCAAGATCAAGCTGGAGCTTTAACAGTTTATCAGCCTTTTTTACGGGTTCTGCCTGAATGACTTCAGCAACTCGTAAATCAATCTTCATGAAATCATCAATCATAATTTCTTCAGTCAATTCCGGTTTTTCCTCTTGCTTTTCTTCCACAGCAGGAGAAGTTCCTTGCATTTTCGTTTTTATAAATTCTACTTCTTCTGCAATTTCTAGACGAGGGAATAACGGAGCACCTTTATCCACCTTTGTACCGCTTGGGATTACTCCAAAAGTTTCAAGACTTCCCCACGATTTCAGGTTTTCCTCCTGAATCCCTAATTGCTGAAAAATACCATCCGGTGTACGGGTTAAGAATGGTTTTAGCATGATTGCCATTCTGCGTAATGATTCGGCCAAATGAACCATTACACTCGCAAGCTCTTCTTTCCTCTCTTCCTGCTTCGCCAAATTCCATGGCTGAGTTTCATCTATATATTTATTGGTCCGGCTGACCAACTGCCAAATGGCCGTTAACGCCACGGAAAACTCCATTTTCTCCATAGCTTCCTCATATTTTGATACAGTTTCACGATTCACCTGCAGTAATGAATCATCAAATTCTCCTGTTGATCCTGTATAGTCAGGAATCACACCGTTAAAATATCTTTCGATCATGGCAACAGTCCGATTTAGGAGATTCCCCAAATCGTTAGCTAAGTCAAAGTTAATTCTTTCGACAAACCCTTCCGGTGTAAACACCCCATCTGCACCGAAAGGAACTTCCCTTAGCAAATAGTAACGAAGGGCATCTAAACCAAAGCGGTCAATTAATGTTACAGGATCCACTACGTTGCCTTTGGACTTGGACATTTTTCCATCCTTCATTAACAGCCAGCCATGGGCAAACACTTTCTTTGGCAGCGGCAAATCGAGCGCCATCAACATAATTGGCCAATAAATCGTGTGGAAACGGACAATTTCCTTTCCAACAAGGTGAACATCTGCTGGCCAATATTTTTGATACTTCGCGTCATTCTCAGTGTCATATCCAAGGGCTGTAATATAGTTGGATAATGCGTCAATCCAGACATAGATAACATGTTTTGGATCTCCAGGTACCTTAACACCCCAGTCAAACGTCGTCCTTGAAACAGCCAAATCTTCCAATCCTGGTTTAATAAAGTTATTAATCATTTCATTTTTACGAGATTCTGGCTGAATGAATTCAGGATTTTCTTCGTAGTATTGCAATAGACGATCGACATACTTGCCCATTCTAAAAAAGTATGATTCTTCTTTTACCTTTTCAACCGGTCTCCCGCAGTCAGGACAATTTCCATCGATCAGCTGCCGGTCTGTATAAAACGATTCACATGGGGTACAGTACCAGCCTTCATATTGGTCGAGATAAATATCCCCCTGTTTTACCAACCTTGCAAAGATTCTTTCAACCACTTCTTTATGGCGATCTTCCGTTGTCCGAATAAAATCATCATAGGAAATCTCGAGCTTATTCCATAATTCTTTAATTCCAGATACAATTTCGTCGACATACGCCTGAGGAGTTATTCCCTTTTCTTCAGCTTTCCGCTGGATTTTTTGTCCGTGCTCATCGGTACCAGTTAAATACATCACATCAAATCCACGCATCCGCTTATATCGTGCCATTGCATCGCCGGCAACTGTCGTATAGGCGTGTCCTATATGTAAATTCCCGCTTGGATAATAAATTGGTGTTGTAATGTAAAAAGTTTTTAATGTTTCTCCCACAGTTTGTCCCTCCTTATTTCACTCTTTTACCCATTATTGCCTATTTTCTTCTCTTCTATATCATCAAAAATATACCGAAAAATAAGCCTTTATGCAAGAAACGGCCCATTATGGGAGATTCAAGTTAAAAATTATTTCAAAGTATCCCCATAAAAAAATTCATTACCTTCGAATGATGTAAAGTAAGAGGAATGTATGATTTTGTCGAATTATGTAGAATTATTGTTTTTGATGATTTCACTGTTTAAATAATATTAATACTTGTTTAAAATGATCTATCATTTTAGTAAACCTTACTGTATCAATAGGTTGTTATTTTCATTAATTTTTAATATTTTTTTTAAAATAAAATAATTGACGGATATGGGAATGGCTGGTATTATGAATGTATAAGAAATTTGTCGAATAATGGCGAATTAAGAAATGTTAAATATATAGTTTATACATGAGAGGAGATTATAAAAAATGAAATCTACTGGTATTGTTCGTAAAGTTGATGAGTTAGGCCGCGTGGTTATTCCGATTGAATTAAGACGTACACTTGGAATTGCAGAGAAAGATGCACTAGAAATTTATGTTGATGATGACCGCATCATCTTAAAAAAATATAAACCAAACATGACTTGCGCAATCACTGGCGAAGTTTCTGATGACAATCTGCAACTTGCTGGCGGAAAGTTAATTCTTAGCCGTGAAGGTGCAGAACAGCTTGTAAAAGAGATCCAATCAAGCTTTGAAATCGCTAAATAATCTTCTTTATATAAATGGCTCCAGAATCAATTGATTCTGGAGCTTTTTGTTAATCGATATGAAATGCTTGATAAACCTCTCGTTTATTCATACCTCGGTCTTTTGCTGTTTGTTTAATTGCCTCTTTTGAAGCCATGTTTTTAACAGAGATATAATGATTCACATGCTCTTCAATTGTTAACTCTTCCCACCAATTAGATTCTACTGCTTGCCCTGTTTCCGAACCTTCAATAATTAAACAAAACTCGCCGCGAATTTCATCTGTATTGGCCCACTCCATGATCTCCTCAAGACTGCCTCTTATAAATTCCTCAAACTTCTTTGTTAATTCCCGGCATAATGCCACTTTTCGATTACCAAGAATCTCAAACATTAGTAATAATGTTTCTTTCAGGCGATGTGGCGATTCATAGAAAATCAGTGTGGCCGTCTGGTGTTTCAAACCTTCAAGCTCTTGACGCTTTTCCTTTTTATTACGATGAAGGAATCCATAAAAATAAAACGGCTGACAGGAAAGTCCGGAAGCAATTAATGCAGTCACTGCAGCATTCGCACCCGGCAGCGGAACGACGGTCAACTGTTCCTGAACTGCCTGCATCACTAGTTCGTAGCCTGGGTCAGAAATGGCTGGTGTCCCTGCGTCACTAACCAAGGCTATTTTTAGGCCCTCCTTTAATTTATGGATTAGTTTCTCGCCGCTTGCTTCTTTATTATGTTCATGATAACTGACAATTGGCGTATCAATTTCAAAATAATGCAGCAGCTTTTTTGTATTCCTTGTATCCTCCGCAGCAATTAAATCCGCCTCTTTTAATACTTTTACAGCCCGAAAGCTCATGTCCTCCAAATTTCCAATTGGTGTAGGAACAAGATACAAGATTCCTTTTTCTGTTTCATGCTCAAAGCTTTTCTGCTGCCACATCATGATCACCCGTTTCTCTCATTAAGAACTCTAGCTTTTTCCTGCGGGGAAGCTGCTTAAAATAATATTCCGCCCGCAGTGCTTCGCTTTTATTATCAAACTTTTTAAAGTAAGTTAACTTGACAGGCCCACGGCCTCTTGTATATTTTGCCCCTTTGCCTTCATTATGCAGTCTTACCCGCTTCTCGAGATTATTCGTGTAACCGCCATAAAGACTGCCATCATGACATGTCAGCACATAAAAATAATACTCGTTATTCTCCATATAAAATCTCACTAATTTCTTTTGTATATTCACCGTTTTCCTGATATACAGTGAGAGGCGGAATAATTTTCAAATCAGGGCTCCCATCTTTAATGGCTTCTACCAGCATGGTGTTCGCCTCTTTCCCTTGTTTTGGATAAACAAATTGAAGACGTTTTGGCTCGAGACGATATTTTCGCATTAAAGTAACCATATCAAGCAGCCTGCCTGGACGGTGAACAAATGCAGCTTTGCCTCCCTGTCTAAGCAGATCACTAGCAGCTTTGATGGCATCCTCCAACGTACAATGAATTTCATGGCGAGCAATGGCCAAGTGCTCATTTAGATTAATCTCGCCTTGAGGAGGAGTCGTAAAATACGGAGGATTGCAGGTGACAATATCAAATTTTCCATACCCCAGTGTCTGGGGCATTTCCTTTATATCCCCATGTACCATCGTAATTTGTTCATCAAGTTTGTTATATTCAATGCTCCTAACGGCCATATCATACAGCCTTTCCTGGATTTCAACACCGGTGATTTTCCCTTTGGTCCTCGCTGATAAAAATAACGGAATAACTCCATTTCCGCTGCACAAGTCAATGAGATTCCCCTTCTGGATTGGAACGTACACAAATCTTGCCAGCAGTACAGCATCAAGCGAAAAGGCGAAAACGGAGGGGCTTTGAATAATTCTCAAGTTTTCCGCCAGCAAATAATCCAGACGTTCATCTTCTTTCAATTTGACCACAAATACCATCCTATCTATAAAAATAGAGGCTGAATCCTCAGCCTCTTTTACGTTACTTCTTATTCAGAAACGAAAGGCAAAATAAACAATCGCCATCCTTGCGAAGGCTGCCAAAGTGAAGGTTACAAATATGGAATCCCTCATGGTACAAACGAGCCAGATTATCATAGCCTTCTCCGACATCAAACGACTTGGCGTTGGACTCACCTTCCAATACGGCTGTCCCCTTTTTCAATTCTGCTGCTTTTGTTTCTTCTTCCGTGGTTACATCTAAACGGCGCCTTAAATGTTCATTTTCCAGTTTTAAATAATGATTCTCTTCTAGTATTTCAGCCAGACGCTGCTTTAATTCCCCAAGCTGCTGGTAAAGATGGCCAATTTGTGTTTCCATATTACTAACCGATTCAAAAACTTCTTTTTTATCCACGCCTTCCACCTCATTAATCTGTGGATTGAATAGAAAAGGCACCTTCTTTAATGATTTCATCCAAAGTATACTCCAGAACCCGTTCTTGTTCCTTTAGCTCCACCTGAAGTACCCGCTCTAATATATTGATTCCTACGACTTTCCCTTTACCTTGCGGTGTTTCGATGATTTCCCCTAAATCAGGTAATGCTTCTTTTGCTGTCTCATATTCATCATTTTCATATTTTAAACAGCACATAAGTCTGCCGCATAATCCAGAAATTTTGGTTGGGTTTAACGATAAATTTTGATCCTTCGCCATTTTAATGGAAACAGGATCAAAGTCCCCTAAAAATGTTGAACAACACAGCATTCTGCCACAAGGGCCAATACCGCCCAACATCTTCGCTTCATCACGGACACCAATTTGACGCAATTCAATCCTTGTCCGAAAAATGGCTGCTAAATCTTTAACCAATTCGCGAAAGTCGACTCTACCATCAGCTGTAAAGTAAAAAATGACTTTGTTACGGTCAAATGTATATTCCACATCCACCAGCTTCATATCAAGCTGATGTTCATGAACCTTTTGGTTACAAACAGCATAAGCCTCCTCTGCTGCCTGGCGATTTTCCTCTACAATCATACGATCTTTCGGATCGGCAATTCGGACCACCTTTTTTAACGGAAGAACAACATCATGCTCCTCCACTTGTTTCCGAGCAATAACAGCCTTTCCATATTCAACGCCGCGAACTGTTTCGACAATTACAAAGTCGTCCTTTTGAATTGAGAGGTCTCCTGGGTCAAAATAATAGATTTTTCCCGCCTTTTTAAAGCGTACTCCTACAACATCATACAAATGAAGATCCCTCCTGCAATTTTAACACAAGCTGTTCCATCATAAGCTGAGGATTCATATTAGCGGCAAGCTTTCTTTTTGCTTCAAGAATCACGGACATTTGAACCGTTAGGCTCCGACCAGATGTTTGTAAAGCAAATTGCCTTAAATGAACCATTTCATTCTTAAACACAATTTGCTCCTCTTTATCTAATTGTATATAAAGTAAATCTTTTAAAAAAAGAAGTAAAAGGTCTAAACCACGATTTATTTGTTCTCTTTCTTTAAAGTGTGCAAACCATTCGCTCTGAAGCGTTACCAACGCCTCGAGCGGGTTCTTTTTCAACACCTCATATAATTTTACCACTATTTTTTGGGCTTGTGCAAACCATTCATCTGTATTTAGTACAAGAGCTTCCTCTAAACTGTTTGTTAAACTTGCCAATATTGGCGCCTTTTCAGGTGCTACACCGTTTTCTATCAATTGTTCAATCATGATTTTCGGTGCCAGCGGCTGGAAAGGCAAAACTTGACACCTCGACAGAATAGTAGGTAGAATTTGCTGAGGCTGCTCTGTTAATAGGAATGCAACAGTTTGGGCATGAGGTTCTTCAAGAAACTTTAGTAAACTATTGGAGGCACTGACACTCATTTTATCAGCATGGAAAAGCAGGTAGACCTTTTTCAGAGACTCTACACCTTTTTTAGAGAACTCTGCCTGCAATTCTCGTATTTGGTCAACCTTTATGGACAATCCCTCTGGTTCTACTATATGGACATCCGGATGGTTGCCATGGTTAATCCGCCGGCAATTATGGCAGGTTTCACACGGTTTATAGCCATCGATTAAAGAAACACAAAAAAGAGCCTTGGTCAGTAATAATCCTATTTCCTTTTTCCCAGTGCCCCTTTGCCCTTCAAAAAGATAGGCGTGAGCCACCCGGTGCTTCACTAAGCTCATTTTAAGCATTCTTAATACTGTCGGTTGCAATTTTTCCAGCTGATCCCATGTTTTAACCATGCTCATCACTCACTTACATTTAAAAAATAATTTGCCTTCATTCTGATCTCTTTCAGGAAATGGTACGGCCAAATGGCCAATCCATTTTTAGAAATGGATAAATTGTTCAATTGGGAGGACAAATACAGTCGCTCCCCCGACCTCCACTTCAACAGGGTATGGTACATAGGAGTCTGCGTTCCCCCCCATTGGGGATACAGGAGATACTAGCTGTTCCCTTGATCTGCAATTTTCCTGAATAATTTTTAAGGCGCGGTCCACTCGAATATCTTCAGTTCCAATCATAAATGTAGTATTCCCGGAGCGCAAAAAACCGCCTGTACTCGCCAGCTTCGTTGCTCTAAAGTTATTTTCCACCAATGCTTTCGACAAACGATTGCTATCCTGGTCTTGAACTACAGCAATAATGAGTTTCATATGATTCATCCCCTCCATTTAATTTCCGAGAGATTCTTCCTTTTCTTCTATTATACAGGGAATCGTTCCAGTTTTCATTCTTGGACAAAAGGGTTAAAAAAAAAGCCTTACAATGAAGGCTGTACTTTTTCTTCTATAAGCTTTAGCACGGTTTGAAATACATCTTGGATTGCTCCAGAGGCATCTACTTTCATGATACGTTCTGGAAAACACTCTAACAGGATATGATATCCTTCTCTCACCCTTTGGTGGAATTCAAGAGTTTCCAAGTCTAAGCGATTAATCTCTCTTTCCTTATTCCTATTAATGCGCATTAATCCTAATTCCGGTTCAATGTCAAAGTAGATGGTCAAATTCGGCATCATTTGTTCAATTGCAAACTGGTTAATGGTCAATACCTCTTCTATTCCCAATCCTCGGGCATATCCCTGATAAGCCAATGAGCTATCGACAAACCGATCACAAAGTACCACCTTTCCCTCTTCTAATGCAGGCTTAACCCTCTCTATTAAATGTTGTCTTCTTGCAGCTGCATAGAGCAATGCCTCTGTTCTTGGGTCCATGGCTGTATTCTCCTTAGCCAGTATGACCTTGCGAATTTGCTCTGCAATATCAATCCCACCTGGTTCTCTTGTAACTAATACATTTTTAAGGTGTTCCGCTATCATACTAATAATTGTTGTTTTCCCTGCACCATCAGGGCCCTCAAAAGTAATAAATGTCCCATTCTTCATCTGAAAAACCTCCAAAACTGTCTTACGCTTAAGTTGTACTAAATACCTTGATTAACCCTTGTTTTAGAAGGCTTCCGCCTTGAAATCTCGCACCGGATGCCAATAAATGTTGAAGTTGATCGAGCTTTTCTATAGTGATTCTTTCACCTTTTAATAACAAGGGGATTCCTGGAGGATAAGGAATAATGGTTTCTGAACATACATGCTGTCCTGCCATTTTTATGGGTAGCACTTTTTCCTCCAGGCAGGACATCTCTTTAAATGCTATTGCCAGCTCTGAAATTTTGGGCCCTTCTATTTCCCTAGCCCTTTTCACACTATGTACCGGGAAACCTTTTAAAGCCTGTTTTATTTTTGAAACAGACTCCTCCAATGGATAATG
Source organism: Neobacillus endophyticus (assembly GCF_013248975.1). GTDB lineage: Bacteria > Bacillota > Bacilli > Bacillales > Cytobacillaceae > Neobacillus > Neobacillus endophyticus. The sequence continues at coordinate 1,690,766 of NZ_JABRWH010000001.1, read as the reverse complement.
CTGTCCTGCCTTTAATAATGGGAGTATAAAGAGAATATTATTAGGGTCTGCCATCTCAGTATAAATGGCTTGCCGTTCAAACTCACTTTGGAGTTCAAATCCGCTATAGCCGCATTGGCTCTGTACCGTTACCTTTAATACATCACCCTGATGGTCTTCGAATTCTAATACCTTTAGAGCAGGAATGCACTCTAGTTCTTTCTTAAACCCCTGAATTTCCGCAAACAAATAGGTTGCATCCTTTTGCTCGTATCCTGCAATAAAGCTTCTGGAAATATCCAGTGAGGCCATAATAGGGTAAGACGGGCTGCTTGATTGCAGCATGCTCAAATATGTCTTTACTTTATCTAATGATAGAATTTCACTATTAAAATGTAAATAAGAGCCCATTGTCATTGCCGGAAGTGTCTTGTGAGCAGATTGGACAACTACATCAGCACCCAATTCTACCGCAGAAGCCGGAAAAGGACTGCCGACAATAAAATGAGCACCATGTGCCTCATCTACTAAAACGGGTATATGGTGATTATGTGCTTCTTCAATCATTTTAGACAAATCAAAAACCATCCCATAATAATTGGGATAAGTTAAAATAAGGGCTTTTGCCTCGGGATATAATTGAATGGCCTGTTTTACTGTCGAGAAACTGACTTCAGAAGCTACCTGCCAATCCTGATTATAATCAGGTTCTAAAAACACGGGACGTGCCTTTGATAAATTTAAAGCATTTAAGATAGATTTATGGCAATTCCTTTGCACAAGTACCACATCATCTTCTGAACAAGCTGCCATCACCATTGCCAAATTACCTACAGTTGAGCCATTAACAAGAAAATAACTTTTTTTCACTTTATATAGATCAGCCAGAAGGCCCTCCGCTTCTAATATGGCTCCTTCTGGTGCATGCAAATCATCAAGTCCAGATAATTCTGTTGCATCTATACGTAGAATATACGAAAAAGGTCCACTCTCGACAAATGGCGATAAATGGCCGTATTTATGTCCTGGCACATGAAAGGACACAGGTTCCTGATTTGCATGTGAGATTAAGGCTTCATATAAAGGTATCCTTGATTGATCCATTTTTACATACTTCCTTTTAAGTGTCTTTCTTATTTTAACAAAAAACCAGTGGGTATTCCTTTCTTAAGACAAAAAAATAAAGCCCTTTAAAAGAGCTCATTAGGAAAAAATTTCTGGGGTTGTTATTTTTTTCAATTTGTTTAAAAAGTATTTATACCTGGGATCATCTGTATCCGTTTGAATTAAATCCGTTTCACATTCCGTACAAATAAAAGAAGTGTATAGATGTATGCCTCTTGGTTTTAGGTGTTCACAAATAACACACGTTTCCCCAACCTCATTATGTGCCAAACCTGAATTCAATTCCTCCACCTCCATACATCCATTCTGCCCGCAAATCATTAATTTATTCAATTTTTGGAATTTTCCTTCGTTAACATCCTAATAAATATACTATGTTGAATATTGAATTTGGGTGTATGTCTCCAACAGAAATCTCCATTTAATAAACATTTTATTTTTGGCGCTGTTAAACTTAGCTCCTGCATCTTAATCTATTCAACAAAATATCCTTATAAAAATAAAAAAGACAACCTTAAAAGGTTGTCCTTCATTTGCCTGGCAGCGTCCTACTCTCACAGGGGCTTTCGCCCCAACTACCATCGGCGCTGAGAAGCTTAACTTCCGTGTTCGGTATGGGAACGGGTGTGACCTTCTCGCCATCACCGCCAGACTATTTTGTTGAGGTTTCATTCCCTCAAAACTAGATAATACAGAAGAAACGTTTAAGAACGAGTTCGCTTTATTCATATTGCTATGACTTGGTTAAGTCCTCGATCGATTAGTATCAGTCAGCTCCACATGTTACCACGCTTCCACCTCTGACCTATCAACCTGATCATCTTTCAGGGATCTTACTAGCTTGACGCTATGGGAAATCTCATCTTGAGGGGGGCTTCATGCTTAGATGCTTTCAGCACTTATCCCGTCCGCACATAGCTACCCAGCGATGCCTTTGGCAAGACAACTGGTACACCAGCGGTGCGTCCATCCCGGTCCTCTCGTACTAAGGACAGCTCCTCTCAAATTTCCTGCGCCCGCGACGGATAGGGACCGAACTGTCTCACGACGTTCTGAACCCAGCTCGCGTACCGCTTTAATGGGCGAACAGCCCAACCCTTGGGACCGACTACAGCCCCAGGATGCGATGAGCCGACATCGAGGTGCCAAACCTCCCCGTCGATGTGGACTCTTGGGGGAGATAAGCCTGTTATCCCCAGGGTAGCTTTTATCCGTTGAGCGATGGCCCTTCCATGCGGAACCACCGGATCACTAAGCCCGACTTTCGTCCCTGCTCGACTTGTAGGTCTCGCAGTCAAGCTCCCTTGTGCCTTTACACTCTGCGAATGATTTCCAACCATTCTGAGGGAACCTTTGGGCGCCTCCGTTACTCTTTAGGAGGCGACCGCCCCAGTCAAACTGCCCACCTGACACTGTCTCCCACCCCGATCAGGGGTGTGGGTTAGAATTTCAATACAGCCAGGGTAGTATCCCACCGACGCCTCCACCGAAGCTGGCGCTCCGGCTTCTCAGGCTCCTACCTATCCTGTACAAGCTGTACCAAAATTCAATATCAGGCTACAGTAAAGCTCCATGGGGTCTTTCCGTCCTGTCGCGGGTAACCTGCATCTTCACAGGTACTATAATTTCACCGAGTCTCTCGTTGAGACAGTGCCCAGATCGTTACGCCTTTCGTGCGGGTCGGAACTTACCCGACAAGGAATTTCGCTACCTTAGGACCGTTATAGTTACGGCCGCCGTTTACTGGGGCTTCGATTCAGAGCTTCGCTTGCGCTAACCCCTCCTCTTAACCTTCCAGCACCGGGCAGGCGTCAGCCCCTATACTTCGCCTTGCGGCTTCGCAGAGACCTGTGTTTTTGCTAAACAGTCGCCTGGGCCTATTCACTGCGGCTCTTCGAGGCTATTCACCTCAAAAAGCACCCCTTCTCCCGAAGTTACGGGGTCATTTTGCCGAGTTCCTTAACGAGAGTTCTCTCGCTCACCTTAGGATTCTCTCCTCGCCTACCTGTGTCGGTTTGCGGTACGGGCACCTTTTATCTCGCTAGAGGCTTTTCTTGGCAGTGTGGAATCAGGAACTTCGGTACTCTATTTCCCTCGCTATCACAGCTCAGCCTGTTCGAAAAGCGGATTTTCCTGCTTCTCAGCCTAACTGCTTAGACGCG